>NZ_JBSGZO010000026.1:0-43040 GCF_053611045.1 Streptomyces sp. NPDC054841
GAAGGGACCGTCGACGACGTCGTCGGCTTCTTCGTCAACATGGTGGTCCTGCGGACGGACGCCTCGGGCGACCCGACGGTACGGGAACTGGTGCAGCGCGTGCGGGACGTGGACCTCGCGGCGTACGCCCACCAGGATGTGCCGTTCGAGCAGGTCGTGAACGACCTCAATCCAAGACGCCGGCCGGGCCGGCATCCGTTCACGGACGTCGTCCTGGCCCTGCAGAACAACGCCCGCGCGGAGGTCACGCTGCCGGGTGCGGACGCCCAGGTCGAGGTCGTCCGTACCGGCGCGGCCCGCTTCGACCTCCTGGTCGACGTGACCGACGACTACGGCCCGGGCGGCACGCCGGAGGGCATCGCCGTGACCCTGGAGTACCGGACGCGCACGGTGGACGCCCCGTTCACGCGGTGGCTCGCGGACGCGCTCGTCCAGACACTGCGGGCGGCGGCGGACAGCCCGGAGCTGCGGCTGTCCGAGCTCGGCCTCAGCGAGCCGCCACGGCGCGCAAACCCATCGACGACCGAGCCGGCCGAGCCGGGCGAGCCGGCCGGCGCCGACCACACGGCCCGTACCGCCGGTCCCGGAACCGGCCGGACCGGACCGGCAGAACCCGCCGAGCCCGCCGAGCCCGCCGAGCCCGCGACGGGCATGCAGCAGCTCGTCGCGGGCGTCTGGGCCGATGTCCTCGGCGTGGAACGCATCGGCGCGCAGGACGACTTCTTCATGCTCGGCGGGAACTCGCTGCGCGCCGTGCGGGTCGCGTCGCGGCTCACGGAGCGCACGGGGCGGGGAGTGACGGTGGCGACGGTGTTCGCGGCGCCCACCGTGGCCGGGCTGGCGGCGGCGATCGAGCAGGCGCCCGTCGAGACCACGGGGCCGATCATGCGCCGTCCCCGTATTCCGCGGGCGCGGGGAGAGGAGGCTCCGGCATGGAGCTGAGCGTGATGTTCTTCGGTGCTGACGGCGCTGACCGGGCTGCTGACGCCGGTGGAGCCGGTGGTGCGGGCGGGGCGGGCGGCGGGGTCCGGCATGTGGAGAAGTACGAGGAGCTGCTGGAGATCGCCCGCGTCGCCGACCGGCTCGGGTTCCACGCGATCTGGACACCCGAGCGGCACTTCCAGCAGGTGGGCCAGATGTTCCCCAGTCCGCCCGTGCTCAGCGCGGCGCTCGCCGTCGCGACCGAGCGGATCGGTATACGGGCCGGGAGCGTCGTCCTGCCGCTGCACCACCCGCTGCGCGTGGTCGAGGACTGGGCGGTCGTCGACAATCTGTCGCACGGCCGCGTCGGGCTCTCCGTCGCCACCGGCTGGCACTCCACGGACTTCGTCCTGTCCCCCGGCGCCTACGCCGACCGCCGTGAGCGGACCGTGCGCGACATTCCCCTGCTGCGCCGCCTCTGGGCGGGCGAGGCGGCCGAGTTCCCCGACGGCACGGGCGAGTTGAGCGCGGTGCGGCCGCAGCCCCGGCCGGTGCAGGAGACCCTGCCGCTGTGGATGACCACGTCCGGCAACCCGGAGACGTGGGAGACCGCGGGCCGGCTGCGCACCGGTGTGCTCGGGGCGACCGTCGGACAGAGCAGGGACGAGCTCGCCGAGAAGATCCGCCGGTACCGGGACGCCTGCGCCGCCGCACCCGAACAGGGCGGGACGGGACCGCACGGACGGGTCACGCTCATGGCGCACACCTACGTCGGCGCCGACGACGAAGAGGTACGGCGGCTGGCCGCGGCGCCGCTGAAGGCGTACCTGAAGTCGTATGTGCGCCAGACGACGGCCAACCGCACCGCCGACCGCCGCACCGCGGAACTCACCGAGGCACAGACCGGCATGCTCGCCGACTTCGCCTTCGAGCGCTATCTGACCTGGGGCAGCCTGCTGGGCTCGCCGGAGACCTGCCGCAAGATGCTCGCCGGTCTGCGGGAGCTGGGCTGCGACGAGGTCGCCTGCTTCGTCGACTTCGGCCTCGGCCGGGACGCCGTGCTCGCCGGGCTGCACCGGCTGGCCGCACTCCGAAAGGACTTCTGAGAGCTGATGAGTACGGGGGAAGGGCGGCAGCCGTCGCCGGTCGAGCGGTTCAGCGCGCTCAGCGGTGAGCAGCGGATACGGCTCATGCGCCGGCTCGTCGAGGCCGGACGGGCGGGGTCCGTACCCGCCGTCGTACCGCCGCGCGACGACGAGGGACCGGTGCGGCTGGGCCCTGCGCAGGAGGATCTGTGGGTGTACGACTCGCTGTATCCGGGCACTCCCGCGCTCAATCTCTGCTCGGCGTACCACTTCGACGGGCCGGTCGATCCGGCCCACCTGGAGGCCGCGCTCACGCAGCTCCAGGAGCAGCACGACGTGCTCAGGAGCCGGATCAGCGGTACGGCCGGCGATCTGAGCGTCGGCTTCCCGCCCGCGCCGCCGTTCGTGCTGGAGCGCTTCGAGCTCGCGGACCCGGCCGGGCTCGCGGAGGTCTTCGAGGAGTTCCGGCGCCGGCCGTTCGACCTGGCTCAGGACCGGCTGATCAGGGGCGGATTCGTCCGGGTCGGCGGCAGCCGGTCCACGCTGATGCTGAGCCTGCACCACATCATCACCGACTGGTGGTCCTTCGACGTGCTCCAGGCGGAGTTCGCGGAGGCCTACCGGTCGGTGCGGGACGGCACCGCGCCGCGGCTCGCCCGGCCCCGGATCCAGTACGCCGATTTCGCCTCCTGGCAGCACGAGCTGGAGGCGGCCGGGGTGTTCGAGGCGCGGCTCGGCTTCTGGCGCCGTCATCTGGCGGACCCGCCTGGGCCGCTGGTGGTGCCGGGCGCACCGGTGGGCGGCCGGCAGGAGGAGGGCGGCCGGCAGGAGGAGGGCGGTATCGCACAGATCCCCTTCCGGATCGACGCGGCGACCGCCGACGCGGTGCGGTCCCTCGCCCGTGAGCGCGGGGCGACCGTGTACGTGGTGCTGATGGCCGCGTTCGCGGTGCTCGCGCACCGGCTGACCGGTGCCGACGACCTCGTGCTGGGGACACCGACGGCGAACCGTGCCGCGAAGGGCCTCGACCGGGTCATCGGATACGTCATGAACGCCGTGCCCACGCGCTGGCGGATCGGCCCGGACGACTCCTTCGCGGATGTGCTCGGCCGGTTCGGCGCGGTCTTCCCCGAGCTGATGGCGAACGCCGATGTGCCGGTCGGGCGGATCGTGTCGGCCGTCGCGCCCGAGCGCAGCAGCGGGCATTCTCCGCTGTTCCAGTGGGTGTTCATGTACCTGGCGCAGCAGCGGAGCGTGGAGAACCTGCGGAGCCTGCGGGAGTTCGCGGAGCCGGAGCGCATCCACACGGGCGGTGAGCACGACTTCGTGGGCATCGTCCGGGACAGCGACGACGGCATGACCGGAAGCTTCGAGGTACGGACCGACCGTTACGACCCGGACGCCGTGCGGCACTGGGCGGACAGCTACGCCGTACTGCTGCGGCGGCTCATGGCGGAGCCGGAGGCTCTGCTGCGGGGCCACGATCTGCTGCCGGAGAACGAACGGCCGTCCGTCGGCGCGGGAGGCTGTCCGTCGGCGGAGACGCTGCCCGGGCTGGTCGCCCGGCAGGCGGCCCGCATTCCGGATGCCGTCGCGCTCGAAGGGCCCGGACTCGCCCTCACCTACGGCGCGTTGCACGACCGCGTCGAGCGCCTCGCGGCCCGGCTGGCCGGGCACGGGGCCGGGCCGGAGCGCATCGTGGCGCTGGCCCTGGGACGCAGCCCGGAGATGGTGGTGGCCGCGCTGGCCGTGCAGCGCGCGGGCGCCGCGTATCTGCCGGTCGACCCCGCCTACCCGGCCGACCATGTCCGCCGCATCCTCCAGGACGCGGCGCCGGCTCTGCTGGTCACCGGGGCGGACGTGGAACTGCCGCCCGTCGGCGACGTTCCGCGGCTGGTGCTGGACGCGCACGCGTACGGGGACGAGCCGCTGCCCAGCGCGCCGGAACCGGTCGAGCCGGGGCGCGCCGCGTACGTCATCCACACCTCCGGCTCCACCGGGCGCCCCAAGGGCGTCGTGGTCACCCACTCCGGCGTCGCGGCGTTCGCCCACAGCCTCGTGGAACGTTTCGAGCTGGGCCAGGACGACCGGATCGTGCAACTCGGCTCCCCCGCGTTCGACATTTCCGTGGCGGAGATGTGCCTCGCCTTCGGCTCGGGCGGCGCGCTGGTCGTACCGCCCGCAAGGCCGCTCGCCGGGCAGGCCCTCGCGGACGTTCTCGACCGGGAGCGCATCACGTTCACGATGCTGACGCCGTCCGTACTCGCGAGCGTCCCGCCGGGGGCGTACCCGGCGCTGCGCGGCGTGTGCGTCGGTGCGGAGGCCTGCCCGCCGGAGCTGGTCACGATGTGGGCGGCACAAGGGCGGAGCTTCCACAACGCGTACGGCCCCACCGAGTCCACGGTGGCTGCCACGGCGAGCGGCCCGCTGGCCGCGGACGGTACGGAACCGGCCATCGGCACCCCGGTCAGCGGCACCCGTGCCTACGTCCTGGACGAGTGGCTGCGCCCCCTTCCGGTGGGCGTGTGCGGCGAGCTCTATCTGGCGGGTCTCGGCCTGGCACGCGGCTATCTGGGCCGCGCGGGCCTGACCGCGGAGCGCTTCGTGCCCGACCCGTTCGGACCGCCGGGCTCGCGGATGTACCGCACCGGGGATCTGGCCCGCCGCCGCCCGGACGGCGCGCTGGACTGTCTCGGCCGTGCCGACGAGCAGATCAAGCTCCACGGCTTCCGTATCGAACCCGCCGAGATCACCTCGGTTCTCACCGGGCATCCGGCCGTCTCGGCGGCGGTGACGGTGCTCCGCGAGGACGTGCCGGGGCGCAGGCGGCTCGTGGCGTACGTGGTGCCGGGCGGCGCGGAACACGCCGGTCATCCGGACGAGGACGCGCTGCTCGGGTACGTGGGACGGCGGCTGCCCGCGCACATGGTGCCGGCGGACGTCGTGGTGCTGGACGCACTGCCGGTGGGGGCGAACGGGAAGACCGACCGGGGCGCGCTCCCCGCCCCCAGCCGCGGCGGTGAGCTGCCGCAGAAGGCGCGATCGGGCCGTGAAGAGCTGATGTGCGGGCTGTTCCGGGACGTGCTCGGGGTCGAGGTCGGGGCCGGGGACGACTTCTTCCGGCTCGGCGGGGACAGCATCATGGCGATCCAGCTCGCGGGCCGGGCGCGGGACGCCGGTCTTGTGGTGGCGCCCCGGGACGTGTTCGAGGCGCGCACTCCGGCGAATCTGGCGGCCGCCGCGCGGGAGGCGGACGGACCGGGCGCCGAGGACGGCGGTACGGGTCCGTTCCCGCCGACGCCGGTCATGCGCTGGTGGCGGGAGCAGGGCGGTGAGCGCACGGCGTTCACGCAGTCGATGCTGTTCCCGGTGCCGGCCGGCGCGGGCGCCGGGATCGTCGGCGACGCGGTGACGGCGCTCGTGGAGCGGCACGGGGCGCTGCGGATACGGGTACGGGACGACGGGGAGCCGGAGGTCGCGCCGCCGGGTGAGGCCGCGGCCGTGGAGGTCGAGCGGGTCGACGCGCGGGCGCTCACCGACGACGCGCTCCGCCCCGTCGCGGGCAAGACCGCCGAGGGCATCCGGATCGAACCGGGGGCCGGGATGGTGCGGGCCGTCTGGTTCGACCGCGGACCCGAGCTGCCGGGACGGCTGCTGCTGACCGTCCACCATCTCGCCGTCGACGGGGTGTCGTGGCGGGTGCTCGGCCCCGAGCTGGCCCGGCTTCTCGAAGGGGCGCGGCCGGGCGGCCGCGCTCCGGGGACCTCGTTCCGCCGCTGGGCCGCGCTGCTGGCCGACCGGGCCGGGGACGCCGGCCGCGCTTCGGCCGAACCCGCCTGGTGGGAGCGGACGTTGGGCGGCCCGGACGCCCGGCTCGCCGGTGGCCGGGGCGTGGGTTCCCCGCGTGCCACGGTGACCGTCGAGCTGTCCCCGGACCTCACGGAGGCGGTCGTCGTCGCCGTACCGGCCGCGTACCGCTGCCGGCCCGACGCCGTCCTGCTCGCCGGGCTGGTCCTGGCCGCCTCGCGGTGGCGCGACGGTGACGACGCTGCGGCGGGCGGGCTCCTGGTCCAGCTGGAGGGGCACGGCCGGGAGACTCCGGCCGGGGCGGAGGACGTGGACGTGTCCCGGACGGTGGGCTGGTTCACGACCCAGTACCCGGTACGGCTCGACGGCGGCGGCGAACCGGCGGCGGTGCTCCGCGGGGTCGAGGAGCGGCTGCGTGACGTGCCGGACGGGGGACTCGGCTGGGGACTGCTGCGGTACCTCAACCCGGACACGGCTCCGCGGCTCGCCGCTCTGCCCGTGCCCGATGTGCGCTTCAACTACCTGGGGCGGCTGGCCGTGGCGGACGCGGCGGGCGGCGAGCTGTTCGGCGCGGCGGCGGAGGCGTTGCCGCTCGGCCACGCCCTGGAGATCGACGCGGTGGCCGAGGAGCACGGGGACGGGCTGAGGCTGACATCCGGCTGGTCGTACGCGGAGGAGGTCTTCGACGGCCAGGGGATACTGCGGTTCGCCGGGCTGTGGCGGGAGGCTCTGGAGGAGCTGGCCGCGCTCGCCGCCGGGTCCGACGGGTCCCCCGAGTTCGCCGAGTCCGCCGGGTCCGCCGACGAATCCGGAACCGGCCGGACCGCGTCCGGGGCGGCCGGGGCGGCCGGGTACAGCGCCTCGGACTTCCCCCTCGTCGAGCTGACCCAGGATCAGCTCCTGCTCCTGGAGGAGGGGCTGTGAGCGGGAAGATCGCCGACGTACTGCCGCTCGCCCCCGCGCAGGAGGGACTGCTCTTCCATGCGCTGCGCGACACGGAGGGCCCGGACCCGTATCTGGTCCAGGCCCGCTTCCGCGCCGCACGCGCGGTGACCGCGGACGCGGCGCGGGAGGGCGTGACGGCGCTGCTGGAGCGGCATCCGAATCTGCGCGCCTGCTTCCGGCACCGCCGGCTCGACCAGCCCGTGCAGGTGATTCCGGCGCGGGTGACGGTGCCCTGGTCGGAGGCGGACCTCACCGGTCTCCCCCCGGAGGAGGTCACGGCCGGGCTGCGGCGGCTGATGGACGAGGACCGGGCCGTACGCTTCGATCCGGCCCGTCCACCGCTCGTACGGTGCCTGTGGGTACGGCACGACGAGGGCGCCGAGCTCGTACTGACCCTGCATCACATCCTGTTGGACGGCTGGTCGATGCCGGTGCTCGCACGGGATCTGGCGGCGCTGTGCTCGGGCGGGCGGCCCACCGCGCCGGCCGTCCCGTACCGGCGCTATCTGGAATGGCTGCGGCAACGGGAACCGGGTGCCGCGGAGGATGCCTGGGCGGAGGCGCTCGCGGGCCTGGAGCGCCCTGCCCTGCTGGGCGCGGCGGCGAAACCCCACGCCCGGGAGTTCGACGCACGCGAACGCGGCGCCCACGAGCTCGACGTCCGGCTCACGGAAGAGCTCACCGCCGCGCTCGGCCGGGCGGCCGCCGACGCGGGCGTCACCCTCAACACCCTCGCCCAGACCGCCTGGGCCCTCGTCCTGGCCCGGATGACCGGTTCGGACGATCTGGTCTTCGGCGCGGTCGTGTCGGGCCGCCCGCACGATCTGCCCGGTGTCGAGTCGATGGTCGGCCTCTTCATCAACACCCTTCCGGTACGGATACGGCTGCGCGCCGACGAACCGGTCGGCGCCCTGATGGCCCGGATCCAGGACGAGCAGCTGCGCCTCGTGTCCCACCACCATGTGCGACTGGCGGAGATCCAGCGGCGGGCCGGGGCGGGTGAACTCTTCGACACGGTCGTGGCCTTCGAGAACTTCCCGCGCGGCGACGCGGACCGCTCCGCCGGACAGGCCCTGAGGCTGACCGAGGTCCGCGACGCCACCCACTACCCGGTGACCGTCGCGGTCGCCGCGGGCGGCCCGCGCACCCTGCTGCGGCTGGGCTGCCGCGGCATCGACGCGCACCGGATCGCGGGGCGTCTCGTGCGCGCGCTGGAGGAGCTGACCGGGGATCCCCGCAGACCGGCCGGCAGCGTGGACGTCCTGCCGGAGCGGGAGCGCGTGGAGCTGCTCGCCGCGTCCGCGGGCGCGACGACGTCGTCGGCACCGTCGGCGCCGTCCGGGCCCGGCACCGTGACCGCGCGGTTCGCCGACCAGGTGGACCGTGCCCCGGACGCGGTTGCGGTACGGGACGGTGGACGGGACCTCACCTACACCCAACTGGACACCGCCGCACAGCAGCTGGCGGCACGGCTGACGGCCACGGGGACCGGCGCCGAGGACGTAGTCGGGGTGCTGCTGCCCCGCTCGGCGGAGCTGATCGTCGCGCAGCTGGCCGTACTCAAGTCCGGGGCCTGCTATCTGCCGCTGGACCCCGCGCAGCCCGCGGACCGGACCGCGCGGCTGCTCTCCGCTTCCGGAGCGCGGGCGGTCATCGGCGAGGACGGCGGCGTACGTACGCTCGCGCCGGGCGGGAGCGGGGCGGCCGGACCGGAGACGGCGGCCGCTTCCCCGGACTCCGCCGCCTACACCATGTTCACCTCGGGCTCGACCGGGGAGCCCAAGGCCGTCGTCGTCCCGCACCGCGCGGTCGTCGCGCTCACGGAGGACACCCGGCTGCGCGGTGGGGCCCACCGGCGTGTGCTCTTCCACAGTGCGCACACCTTCGACGCCGCCACGTACGAGGTGTGGGTACCGCTGCTGAACGGCGGCACCGTCGTCGTCGCCCCGCCCGGGCCCCTCGCGCCGGAGGTCCTCGGGCGGCTGCTGGCCGCCGAGGACGTCAGCGCGCTCTGGCTCACCGCAGAGCTGCTGCGCACGGTCGCCGACCTGGCGCCCGGGGTGCTCGGCGGACTGCGCGAGGTGTGGGCGGGGGGCGATGTCGTGTCGCCCGAGGCGGTGCGGCGGGTCCGGGAGCACTGCCCCGGCACGCGCGTCGTCAACGGCTACGGCCCCACCGAGACCACCGTGTTCGCCACGGCCGGGACGGACGACGCCGTGGCGATCGGCCGTCCCCTGGACGGTACGCGGGCGTACGTCCTGGACAGCCTGCTGCGGCCCGTGCCCGACGGCACCGCCGGGGAGTTGTATCTCGCCGGGACCGGTCTGGCCCGTGGCTACCTGGGCCGCCCGGCCGCCACCGCCTCGCGGTTCGTCCCCGATCCGTACGGCCCGCCCGGCTCCCGGATGTACCGCACCGGCGATCTGGTACGCCGTACCCCCGACGGCGTCCTCCACTTCCTCGGCCGCACCGACGACCAGGTGAAGGTGCGCGGGTTCCGGATCGAGCCGGCGGAGGTGGAGGCGGCACTGGAGACGTCCGCGGGCGTCGCGCGCGCGGTGGTGACCGCCCGGCCGGGACCGGCCGGGGGCAAGGTCCTCGCGGCGCATGTCGTCCTTTCCGAGGGCGGCCGGCTCGACGCGGTACGCGACGAACTGGCGCACAGGCTCCCCGCC
Source organism: Streptomyces sp. NPDC054841 (assembly GCF_053611045.1). Lineage (NCBI taxonomy): Bacteria > Bacillati > Actinomycetota > Actinomycetes > Kitasatosporales > Streptomycetaceae > Streptomyces > Streptomyces sp. NPDC054841. The sequence continues at coordinate 9,434 of NZ_JBSGZO010000026.1, forward strand.
CATCTGGTGCCGTCCCTCTGGAGCACCATCGACGCCGTCCCCCTCACCGCGCACGGCAAGACCGACCGCGCGGCCCTGCCGGATCCGGTGCCCGCCGCCGCGCCGTCACCGGCGCGGCCGCCCGGCACGGCGCGGGAGAAGGAGCTGTGCGCACTGTTCGCCGAGGTCCTGTTCGACGACGGCGGGGCCGCCGCGCCCGACACGGACTTCTTCGCCTCCGGCGGGCACTCCCTCCTCGCGCTCCGGCTGTGCGCCCGGATCGAGGCGACGCTGGGCGTGTCCGTGCCGGTCGCCACGCTCTTCGCCGCTCCGACTCCGGCCGCGCTGGCGGCACGGCTCGCCCGGCCCGACGAGGCGACGGAACGGCCCGTCGGCGCGGGCGGCGCGGCCACCGTCCCTCGCGCCGTCCTCGACCCGCTGCTCACCCTGCGCCCCCCGCTCGGCACGGGCGACAGCCGTATGGGCGACGCCGCCACGACCCACGGCACAAGCACCGGCACGAGCACCGCGACAGGCACCGGCACGAGCACCACCACGAACGCCGCATCGAGCGACGCATCGAGCGACGAGCGCATGAACGACAGCACCCCCCTGTTCTGTCTGCCGCCCGGCTCGGGCATCGGATGGTCGTACGCCGCGCTGCTGCCCCATCTCGCGCCCGGCCGGCCGGTGTACGCCGTGCAGACGGCGGCGTTCCCGCAGGCCGACAGCATGGGGGCCGTCGCCGAGGCCTGCCTGGAGCGGATCCGCAGCGTCCGCCCCCATGGCCCCTATCTGCTGATCGGCCGGTCGTTCGGGGGGCCGCTCGCCTACGAGGTCGCCGTGCGGCTGCGGCGGGACGGTGAGGAGCTCGGGCTGCTCTGCGTCCTCGACGCGCTGCCGCGCTACCCCGACTCGCCGTACACCCCGCCACCGGCCGCGAGCGACCGGGTCGAGCAGGAGGTCATGGAGATCCTGCTGCAGAGCCATGCACCGGGCGCGCCGGTCCCACCGGGCCGGCTCGACAGGGCCGAGGTGTTCGGGCTGGTGCGCGACGCGGGCGGGGCCCTCGCGGAACTCGGCGACGACGACCTGGGCACGCTGGCCGACCGGTGCGCCGCGCACATCCGGCTGGCCCACCGGTGGGTGCCGTCGCCCGGCCTCGACCGGTACGACGGCGCCCTGACGCTGTTCTCGGCCACCGGGGACGCCGACGGCATCCCGACGGCGGAGAAGACGGCGGCCTGGCGCCGCTGCTCGGCGGCCGTCGAAGTCCATGAACTCGCCTGTGCGCACAAGGACGTACTGACTGCCGGACCGGCGGCGCGGATCGCCGCGGTCCTCGAAACCGCACTACGGGGGAAATGAGCGCGCCATGGACATCGAGGAGTACGAGTTTCCCGTCTCCGCCGCACAGGGCCGGCTGCTGGTCCTGGACCAGCTGAACCCCGGCACCGCCCAGTACAACGTGCCCGCCGCCTTCGCCGTACGCGGACCCTTCGACGTGGCCGCGTTCCGCCGCGCGCTGGACGCGCTGGTCGCACGCCACGAGTCGCTGCGTACGGTCTTCAGGGCGGGGCCCGGCGGCGAACCGGTGCAGATCGTCGCCGCCGAGGCGCGGGCCGAGCTGCGGGTGGAGCGGGATGTGGCGGCTGCGGAGGTGGCCGGGCTGATGCGGGCGGAGGCGGGGCGGCCGTTCGACACGGCCACCGGGCCGCTGCTGCGCGGCGCGGTGTACGCGGTGGCCGACGGCAGCCACCGGGTCCTGCTGGTCGCGCACCATCTGGTGTGCGACGGCTGGTCGCTGCAGATCATGCTGCGCGGGCTGTCGACGGCGTACGAGGACGCGCTCAAGGGCCTGCCGCACTCCCCCGCCGAACTGCCGCTCCAGTACCCGGACTTCGCCGCCTGGCAGCGCGAGCGGCTCGGGCGCGGGGAGTACGCGGCGGCCGTCGCGCACTGGGCCGACGAGCTGAGCGGCGCGCCCGAGACGATGGCGCTGCCGCTGGACCGGCCGCGTACGGCGGCTCCGTCGGCGGCGGGCTCCGCGGTGCGGTTCGTGCTCGACACGGGCGTACGGGAGCGGATCGCGAAGGTGGCGGCGGAGCAGGGGGCGACGCCGTTCATGGTGCTGTTCGCCGCCTACGCCGCGTTTCTGGGACGGTTGTCCGGGCGCGAGGACCTGGTGATCGGGTTCCCGGTGTCCGGCCGGGACCGGGCGGAGCTCCAGGACATGGTCGGAATGCTGACCAACACCCTCGCGCTGCGTGTGGACCTGTCCGGGGACCCGGGGTTCGGCGAGCTGGTGGGGCGGCTGCGGGAGCGGCTGCTGGCGGGGCAGCCGTATCAGGACGCGCCGTTCGAGGCGGTCGTCGACGCGGTGGCGCCGGTGCGCGAGACGAGTCATGACCCGCTGGTGCAGGCGGTGTTCGCGTACGACGACGACACGGAACCGGTGCTCGAACTGGCCGGTGCGGAGTCGGAGCGGATCGAGCTGGCGCTGGACACGGCGAAGTTCGATCTGCATCTGCACGTGGAGCGGTGGGGCGGCGAGCTGGTGGCCCAGCTGATCCACCGCAGCGAGCTGTTCGAGCCGTCGACGGTGCGGCGCTGGGTGCGGAACTTCCGGACGCTGCTCGACGGGCTGCTGGAGCGGCCGGACGCGCCGCTGTCCACGGTGGACGCGGTCCCCGAGGACGAGCGCCGGTCCATCCTGGCGGGCGCCGACCGCTCCGCCGAGGCCGCGGCCACGGCCACGGGGCTGCTCGTCCCGGACCTGGTGGCGGCGCGGGCCGCGGAACGCCCGGACGCGGTGGCCCTGGTGTGCGGGCCGGTCGTCCTCACGTACCGCGAACTCCTCGCCCGCGCCGACACCCTCGCCGCCCACCTCCACGCCTCCGGTGCCCGTCCCGGCACCCGCGTCGGCCTGCTGCTCCCCCGCTCGGCGAACATGGCCCTGGCCGCCCTCGCCGTCCTCCGCGCGGGCGCCGCCTATGTCCCGCTGGACCCCGGCCACCCCGAAGCCCGTCTCGAGGCCATGGCCCGCGACTCGGGCATGACGCTGCTCCTCACGGACGCGGAGACGGAGGCGAAGGCGGCGGGCCTCGGCCCTCAGGTCCTGCGGATGCCGGCCGGGACCGGAACGGGCCCTGCGCCCGGCGGGCCGTCATCGCCCGCACCGGCACCGGCACCCGCACCCGCACCCGCACCCGCACCCGCACCCCAGGATCTCGCCTACGTGCTGTTCACGTCCGGCTCCACCGGTGTCCCGAAGGGCGTCGCCGTGGAACACCGTGCGCTGGCGAATCTGGCCGTGGCCGTGCGGGAGCGGTTCCCGGTCACGGGTGACGACCGGGTGCTGCAGTACGTGTCGTTCGGGTTCGACGTCGCCGTGTCCGATCTGTTCTTCGCCTGGGTCGCCGGCGCCGAGCTGCACATCGCGCAGGAGGACGAACGGCTCGGCGACGCGCTCCATGCTCGGCTGCGGGACTCGCGGATCACCTACGTCTTCCTGCCGCCGTCCGCCGCGATGCTGCTGCCCTCGCCCCTGACCGGGCTCCCCCATCTGCGCACGATCGCGGTCGGCGGCGAGGCGTGCCCGGCCGAGCTGGTCGCGCGGCTGAGCGCGCCCGGACGCAGGGTGCTGAACGCGTACGGGCCCAGCGAGGCCACCGTCTACTCGACGACCGCCGAACTGCGGCCCGGTGAGCCGGTGGTGATCGGGGATTCCGTCCCCGGCGACCGGACGTATGTGCTCGACGCGCGGCTGCGCCCGGTGCCTGCCGGGGTCGTCGGGGAGGTGTACGTCGCGGGCGCCTCGCTCGCGCGGGGCTACCTCGGGCGGCCCGGGCTGACGGCCGAGCGGTTCGTGGCCGACCCGTACGGGCCGCCGGGCTCGCGGATGTACCGCACGGGCGATCTGGGCCGGTTCGACTCGGACGGTGTGCTGCACTATCTCGGCCGCACCGACACCCAGGTGAAACTGCGTGGCTTCCGCGTCGAACTCGGCGAGATCGAGACGGCGCTGGCCGCGTGCCCCGGTGTGACGGTGGCCGCGGCCGCCGTCCGCGGCAGCGGCGGGGAGCAGCGGCTCGTTGCGTATGTCGTCGGGGCGGAGGACACGCCGGACGGCGCGCTGCGCGCCCGTCTCGCCGAGCGGCTGCCGGCGTACATGGTTCCGGAGGTCTTCGTCCGCCTGGCCGAGCTGCCGCTCAACCGCTCGGGGAAGATCGACCGCTCCCGACTGCCCGAACCGCGCTCCGTACGCCCGGAGCTGGCCGAGTCGTACGCCCCGCCGCGCACCGCGGTGGAGGAGTTCGTCGCCGGGGTCTGGGCTTCGGTCCTCGGCGTCGACCGGGTCGGCGTCCACGACAACTTCTTCGAGCTGGGCGGCAATTCGGTACGGCTGCTCGCGGTGCTCGCGGCCCTGCGTGCGGGTCTTCCCGGCCCCGGAGCGGACCGCTCCGCCGGGCGGGAGCCCTCCTCGGGGGCGGAGCGCTCCGCCGGGCCCGGCCGACCGCCGACCATCGCCGCCGAACCCGGGCCGGAACCCGACTCCCCCACCAGTGCCGACCGGGGGCCCTCCTCGGGAGCAGAGCTGTCCACCGAGCCCGGCCGACCGGCCATCGCCGCCGAACCCGGGCCGGAACCCGACTCCCCCACCAGTGCCGACCGGGGGCCCTCCTCGGGAGCAGAGCTGTCCACCGAGCCCGGCCGACCGCCGACCATCGCCGCCGAACCCGGGCCGGAACCCGAGTCCCCCACCGGTGCCGACCGGGGCCCGGACGCAGGCACGAGCCCGAGCCCGGACTCGGAGACCGGCCCGGACCCGGACACCGGCACCGGCACCCGTGTCGGCGTCGGCACCACCCGCACCACCTCCTCGATCGCCCTCGTCGATCTGTTCCGCCATCCCACCGTCTCCGCGCTCGCCGCCCGGCTCGAACGGGACGCGACACCCGGCACCGGCCCCGCCGGCCACGCGCAACGCGGCGCCGACCGACGCGCACGACAGGCCGCGGCCGCCCAGCGGCTCCGATCCAGGAAAGGCACCACGCGATGACCGAAGTGACCGCAGGCGCGATAGCGATCACCGGAATGAGCGGCCGCTTCCCCGGCGCCCCCGACCTCCGCACGTACTGGCGGAATCTGCGGGACGGCGTCTGCTCCCTCACGGACTTCACCCCCGGCGAACTCGACGCGGCAGGGGTGGACCCGGACGAGGCGCGACTGCCCGGCTACGTGCCCGCCCAGGGCCATCTCGCCGACGCGGACCGCTTCGAGGCCGAGCTGTTCGGCTTCAACCGCACCGAGGCCGCCGCGCTCGACCCCCAGCACCGGCTGCTGCTGGAGACCGCGTGGGCCGCGCTGGAGGACGCGGGTCACGGGCCGCGGGACGCGGCGCCGGTCCGTACCGGCGTGTACGTCGGCGGCAGCCCCACCGAGCACATGCTGGCCGCGCAGACCGACCGGGGGCTGGCCACGTCGATCGGCGCGATGCAGGTACGGATCCTCACCGACCGCGAGTTCCTGGCGCCCTGGGTGTCGTACCGGCTCGGGCTCGACGGCCCCAGCATGACCGTCCAGACGGCCTGTTCGACCTCTCTCACGGCCGTGCATCTCGCCGCGCAGGCACTGCTGCTCGGGGAGTGCGACACGGCGCTCGCGGGCGGCGTCGCCGTCGGCTCCGTGCACAAGCACGGGTACGTCCACCAGGAGGGCGGGATCTTCTCGCCGGACGGCCGCTGCCGGCCCTTCGACGAGCGCGCGGCCGGGACCGTACCGGGCCACGGTGTCGGTGTGGTCGTGCTGCGCAGGCTGGAGGACGCGCTGGCGGACGGCGATCCGGTGCGCGCCGTGCTGCGCGGTACGGCGGTGACCAACGACGGGGCGGCCAAGGTCGGTTTCACGGCGCCCGGTGTGGACCAGCAGACCGCGGCGATCGCCGAGGCCTGGTCCGCGGCCGGACTCGAACCGGCGCTGGCCCAGTATCTGGAGGCGCACGGCACGGGGACGCAGCTCGGCGACCGGATCGAGATCGCCGCGGCATCGGCGGCGCTGGCCGGATCGGCGGGCTGCCGGATCGGCTCGGTGAAGTCGAACATCGGGCATCTGGACGCCGCGGCCGGGGTCGCCGCACTGATCAAGACCGTGCTGATGCTGGAGCATGCCACGCTCGCGCCGACCGTGAACGTCACCCGCCCGCACCCCGATCTGCCGGCCTCGCCGTTCCGGCTGGTCGAGCGGGCGGAGAGCTGGCCACGGCCGGCGGGCGGCGGCCCGCGGCTGGCCGGGGTCAGCTCGGTGGGGATCGGCGGGACGAACGTGCACGTGGTGCTGGCGGAGGCACCTCGCCGGCCGGCCCGGCCGGAGCCGGCCGGGCACACCGTCGAGGTCCTGCCGCTCTCCGCCCGTACAGAGGACCGACTCGCCGCGCTGGCAGGCGAACTGGCCCAGGCCCTGGGGGCACCGGACGCGCCCGCCCTCGCCGACGCCGCCCACACCCTGCGCACCGGCCGCACCCCGCTCGCCGCCCGTGCGTATGTGACGGCGGCCGGTCTTCCCGAGGCGGTCGCCGAGCTGGAGCGGCTCGCCCGGGGCGCGGCACCGGTGGGCGCGCCGCACCCGCTCGGCGAGGCATGGCTGAAGGGCGAGGACGTCGACTGGCCGGAGCCGGACGCGGGCACCGGCGTGCGGAGGGTGAGCCTGCCTGCGTATCCGTTCGCCGGGGACAGCTTCGGCTCGATGCGACTCGGCCCGCCGGTCCCCGTGCCGGTCTCCGCTCCCGAGGCGCCCGGGATGTCCGGCGTGGCTGACGCACCCGCCGTACCCGGCGGACCCGAGGCGGCCGTTCCCGCGGACGGCGGGCTGCGCGCGGCCGTCTCCGCGGTGCTGCGCGAGACCCTCGGGCTCGACGGCCGGCCCGGCGATCTCGACGCGACGTATTTCGCGGTGGGCGGCGACTCCCTCACGGCCGTGCATCTGGTCGGGCGGCTGGGTGACGAGTTCGGTCTGGACGTACCCATCGAACTGTTCCTGGAGCAGCTGACGCTCAGCGAGATGGTGGACCGGATCGTCGCGGACCGCGCCACGGCCGGGTCCGAAGACCCGGGCTCGCTCGAGGCGCTCCTGGACGAGTTCGAGGCGGAGGCGGGGGCATGACGTACCCGATCGAGGACGTCGACCTGCTCGATCCCCGGCTGCACGTCCGGCAGGACCTCGGCACGCTCTGGCGCGCGCTGCGCCGCACCGATCCGGTCCGCCGCCAGCGCGTCGACCCGGCTCTCGGCGCGGCCGTCGACGCGTTCTGGGTGGTCACCCGGCACGCCGACGTCCAGCGCGCGCTGCGCGACACCCGCACGTTCAGCTCGCAGGGCGGCAACATGCTGGGCACGCTGCTGAAGGGGTACGACCACGGCGCGGGAAAGATGCTCGTGGTCACCGATCCACCGCGGCACGGTGCCCTGCGTCGCCTCCTGACCGGCGGCTTCGGCCCGCGCACCCTCGGCCCGATCACCGAGTCGATCGCCGTCTCCACACGTGAGCTGCTCGCGGAGCTGGTGGCGCGCGGCGAGGGCGACTTCGTCGCCGAGGTCGCCGCCCAGATCCCGCTGCGCGCGATCTGCGAGCTGCTGGGGGTGCCGGCGGCCGACCGGGCGCGGGTGCTGGAGCTGACGAGCGCGGCGATGCTCGGTGAGCACGGCGATGACGGTGGCGTCGCGGGCATCGAGGCGCGCATCGCGCAGAGCGAGATCATGCAGTACTACACACGGCTGGCCGCCGAGCGGCGGGAGGCGCCGGGCAGCGACATCATCAGCCTGCTGGTGAGCAGCGAAGTGGACGGGGAGCCGCTGTCCGAGGAGGAGGTCCTCTTCAACTGCTACAACCTCATCATCGGAGGCGACGAGACCGCCCGGCTCTCGATGGCGGGCGGACTGCTGGCGCTGGCCTCGCACGGCGAGCAGTGGGAACGGCTGCGCGCCGAACCGGACCTCGTCACGACGGCCACGGAGGAGATCCTGCGCTGGACGACCCCGGTCGCCCACATCGGGCGCACGGCGACGGCCGACACCGAGCTGAGCGGGGTCCGGATCGCGGCGGGCGACGCGGTGACGCTGTGGTGCGCCTCGGCGAACTTCGACGAGGAGGCCTTCGACGACCCGTACGTCCTCGACCTCACCCGCGACCCGAACCGGCACGTCACCTTCGGCCACGGCCCGCACTTCTGCCTGGGGGCGCAACTGGCCCGGGTGGAGATCCGGACGCTGCTCGGCGAACTACGGCGGCAGGTGGCCTCCTTCGCGGTGACGGGCCCGGTGACCTGGCTGGAGTCGAACTTCATCCGGGGGGTGGGGTCGCTTCCGATGTCGTTCGCACCGGCGAGCTAGGGCGTGTCCTTTAGGCGTCCGGCACAGCACAGCGCCCCTCAACCGCCATTCCTCCGCGGCAGTTGAGGGGCGCAGGCGTTCAGTGCTCGCGTGGCCGGTACGGCAGCTGTGTGGCCCTGCCCCGCCATGGCTCCGGACCGCGGCAGGAAGAAAGGTCCGGAGGGGCAACAGGCTCACCACACAGCAGGCAGACGAGCCACCCTGTCTCAGGGTCCGTCGTGCACTCGGCGCGGCAGCGCGGGCACTTCTGCATCACGGCCCTTTCAGGCGCCTAGTCGAACTCTCCGGCCTTGACGGCTGCGGCGAGCCCCGCCCAGCCATCCTCAGTCATCGTGACGATGATGTCCGGCCGCTCAGAATCCCGCAACGCCACTACGCCAGGCACGTTCCTTGCCACCTGCGGGCAGTTGTTGACCCCGGAGCGAGGCCGGCACGCGGACACTCCAACGAACTCGAATTCGGGCACTGCACCCATGGTTAATTTCCCTTCCCTACAGGTGCGGGGATTCGGTCCCCGCACCGTGTGGTATAGGCCCCCAACAGGGCTCTAGCGGCCGCCTGTTGGGGGCGCCACCCGCACCCGACAGGGGCAGGCACGAGGGTCATTCGCTGCCCTTGACGGGAGTCGGCAGCCATCCGTTCTTGATGCTGGTCGTGCGGTTTCTGAGCGTTTACTCGGGCGCTCTCTCGGGTTGGCGCGCTCCCTGGTAGGTGCGCCACAGGCGTTGACCGGTCGCACAGCCGGTATCGGCCCTGTCGGCAGTCACGCAGCCTGCGCAGCCCTGGGCGTGCACCAGCCATGCCTTGTACCCCTGTTGCATGGCGCTCTCGGCTGCCATGAGTGCGGTCACGATGCGCCCCGACCGGATCACCGTTTCTCCCTGGCCTGCCGAGTTGCCTTGCACGGCGGGCACGTGCACGGCGGGAAACCGCATCCCGCATCCGACGGCTTGTCGGGGGGACACAGGTGCGTGACCTTGTCCTGAACTTCCGTCCGGGCGCCTGTCTCGGCATTGACCCGATAGACAGCGATGGTGATTGCCACGTGATCACGCACCCTTTCCAGGGTCGTGTCCCACGACGTGGTGTAGGGGATCAAGCGCTACGCGTTCCGGTTCGAGGCCCACGGTGATCTCCGTGGATGCGGCGGCCCACGAAGCGTCCCGGTGAAGCGGGTTGGACGCCCGACAGGGTGGGGCCACCGCCACTGACGTGCGGATTCCGGCCACTTGATCCCCTACACCACCTGGCGGGACGCCATCCTTTCCAGATGCCGCATGGCGCCAGCCCTCGCCCAGCGAGGCGAGCACGTAGGGGCGAACCAGGGCGAGAGGGCGCTCCCAGGGCGCAGGCGGGAACCATTGCGTGCGCGGCTGCGGCAGCGGCACACACGGGGCGTGTCGCTCCCTGCGCTGCTCGCGCGCTGCGACCAACCGTGCGCCCCACACGACGGGGGAGAGTCCAGCGGGGGCCACGGGGGCGCCCTGGTGCGCCTGGGCGCGGTGTCTGCCGAGCGCGCGTCGTCCCAATAGAACGCGCGTCACCCAATTGAGTGCACGGGCGATAAGGTCTTTCACGTCGTCGCTCCTTCGAAGCGTCGGCCACGCCCCAGGGCCGTTACCGCGGTCGCTGGGGTCCTTGCGCTTGGCCACTCTGACGACCCATCAAGGACGTATGGGGGCACGTCTGGCGACACATGGGACGCCTGGGCGGTAGCGTGGAGAACGCCCAAATGTCCTAGGGAGGGACCTTGAACACGGCCCTAAGATCGGCTATGCAGTCCGCCAACCTGCCCCCTCGGCAACTAGCGGCCCGTGTGGGCGTTTCTGGCAAGACCATTGAAAGATGGGTGGCGAACGCCGAATTAATCCCGCACGCCAGGAACCGGGAAGACGCTTGTATGGCGTTGGGAGTTGACGAAGAAATGCTGTGGCCCAAAGCGGTGAAAGACCGACTCAAGACCGGCGGAGACCGCGAAATAATTCGCTCTTACCCCTACCGGTCTTCCTGCCCCTCAACAACTTGGGGGGAACTGATCACCAACGCCACACGAGAACTCTTCTTCGCTGGGTACACGAACTATTTCCTGTGGCTCGACCAGCCTGCATTCGTTTCCACACTGAGGCAGAAGCTCGACAGTGGCTGTCGCGTGCGCTTCCTCTTGGGCGACCCCGACGGAGAGGTGACCCGCAACCGTGAGCAGATTGAAGACGTCGCGCTCACGGTGTCCACGCGCATCCGCATCACGCTTGAGCACTTGGACAAGCTTGGGTCCCACGAGGGACTAGAGGCGCGTTTCTCGGCCCCTGACGACGCGGTGAATCACGTGTCCCTGTCGGTGTTCCGATTCGACGACGACGCGCTAGTGACTCCCCATCTTGCCCGACTGGTCGGGCACGACTCCCCGCTGTTGCACTTGCGGAAGTACGTCGATGATGGCATGTACGCCCGATTCTCCGAGCATGCCGAAGAGCTATGGTCGAGAAGCGTGCCGATCGAGCGTACGCCCTGATTCCCCAACAGGACATTGCCGTTAAGCTGCTGCCGTAGAACGCAGAAGAGGCCCCCTCCCGTCCCGCGTAACGCGGGGCAAAAGGGGGCCAATTCATGCTCGGATTAGACATCTCGGGATCTGAAGACGTCAAGCAGTGATGGAGACATTTGAATCTCCCCACCCTCTGCTCAGATGCGCCTCGCTCGGTTTGGTTCCCCAGGCCGACCCGCGCTGACCTGCGGTCTGGCAGCCTACCTCCGCGACCTTCCAGGCGGCATCCGACGCAGTGGCGGCACCACGGCGAGCTGACCTGATCACGGTGGCGTTCCGTGGTCCGATGTGCAAACTGCCGATGTCACTGGGCCCACGTACCGTTTCGGTGGACCGCCCGGCCGGGTGGCGACGGAAGGATGAGACATGGAGTGGATCGGGGACGCCCGGCTGGCGGCCGGGCCGGAGGCCACCTGGTACATCGAGACGGCGTTCACGCCCGGAGCGCATCTGGGGACGGTGTACGACGATCCGACAACGCCGGTCGTGGTCACGGGGATTGAAGAGGTGACCACCATTCGCATACCCAGCGGCCGTCTCGTCGTGGATGCGCCGTGGCATGACGACGAAACCTGGGAGTACGAGCGAGGACTGCCGACGAGCCTCCCACGGGAGCTGGCCGTGCGAATTCCGCCGGGCACCTACCAGGTGGAGATCGCGTGGACGGCGGGGCCGTACGAATTCTTTGGGGAGCACTTCGACGGCGTTGCGTGCGCCGCGACCCGCTTGCATATCAGTGACGACCCCGTGATCGGGTGGGAGATGGGCCTGGGCGTCGACGACGATATCGACCGGCTTCAGCCGGGCGAGCAGATCCGCTTTTACTCCGACGCCAATGTGGGCTGCTTCGCCGACGCCGGCGCATGGACGGCTTTGACCGCGCCGTTTCGCGCGTATGTGGACGGCAGGCCGGTGCCGCGCGACTCCGAAAAGCTGCCTGGCTGGTGCGAGCGGGTAACCGACGAGTCGCAACAAGCCGATCTGGTCACGTTCACCGCAGAGTCGGGCGGCGTCGTCTGGCTGGGCCGCACCAAGACCGGCGACGTGGCCGCGATCGTCGTAACCAGCGGCATGCCTGGTGCCAAGGCCTGACGCGGCGCCACCGGATCCGCCGATCGGCGAACTTCCCATTCACTTGAGGACTTGATCAAGTGAGACAGGAGTATTCCCGGTCGTTTTCAAGAACCCCCGTCAGCAGCTGCCATTGGTGAGGTCGCGGGCGGAGTGAAGGCACGTTCTTCCTCGAAGAGGACTCGCCTCTGGAGGCAGTGGAACAGCTGCCCGAGCAGGCGATTGAACAGGTGCCGCTGAGCTTGCGCGTGCCAGTCACCGATCTCCCGCCGGTGGCGGTAGTGAGCCTGCGCCCCGGGTGATGAGCGCAAGGAGGAGAAGGCCCAGAGGTAGCCGGCGTGGTGGAGCCGGTTGTTCTTGACCATGCGGCGTCCGACGTAGTGTTTCTTGCCGGAGGCGCGGGTGATCGGTGCGGATCCGGCGTAGGCCTTCAGGCCGCGGGCGTCGGCGAAGCGGTTGCGGTCATCGCCTGTCTCGGCGAGAACTCGTGCCGCGAGCTGGACATCGAGGCCCAGGAAGCTCAGGAGTATCTCGGCATAGGGATGTTCGCGAAAGCTGGCATCAACTGCTTCGGCGAGATCTTCACTGGCCTGACAGGCTGCTTCGAACTGCTTCAGCAAAGCAAGAAGCTGCTTGCCGAATGCGTCCTCCACAGTTGCGGGCTGGTGAGCGTCCTCAGCCCGCAGGACGCCGCGCAGGCGGTCTGCCTCCTCGTCAATGCTGCGGACACGACCGGCGCGCTTGAGTGCGGAACGCAGCTGGCTCAGCGACAGCCGCGAACCCTCTGTCGGCGTCGGCGCCTTGGTCAGGATGATGCGGGCCTCCCCACGAGCAAGCCCTCTCTGCTTGGCCAGGAAGGCATCGAGGGCAGCGGGGTAGTACTCGCGCAACAGGGAGCGGATCTGGTTGCCGATCTGCTGGCGGTTCCAGACGGCGTCCTGCTGAGCCCGAGCCAGCACCGCGATGGCCTGGGCCCGGTCCGGAGTCCGCTGGCAGCGGCCGGTGCACGGCCATGTCGGTGCGGAGGATGTTCGCCAGCACGAGGGCGTCGCCGGGGTCTGAAGCGTGCGAATTCGCGGATTCCTGGAAGGGCAAACCCGGGAACCCGCGCGGTGATGGCTGGTTCAGGACGGATTTCAGGCGGGTTGAGCGTCGTGGCGTACTGGGCCGAGGCTGGGATTCAATCGACCCAGGTCACAACCGCGAGGCGACGGCGGGATGCGGAGTGATAGAAGTCCCCTAAGGGCTGTCCCGTAATCCCCGGTGGATCAGCGCGCGGCGTCAGATGCGGTGCATCGCAAGGCGGAGGGGCGTCCTCATACTGGGCGTATTCGGGCGATCCGATAACGCAGCGAGGTGCCGTAGCTGTCGTCGTGCGCCCGCCGGGGATTACGGGACAGCCCTTAGCCTTCGGTTGGAGGAGGTTCGTGATGACGCACAGTGGCAGGCTGAGGCTGCACATGCAGCGCGTCCTCCGCGCACCGCGCTCGGTCGTATTCCGCGCCTTGACCGAGCCCCAGGAACTGGCCAAGTGGTGGGGCCCTGACGGGTTCGCCACCCCGCGTGTGGAAAGCGACCTTCGGCCAGGAGGCAGTTATCGGATCGCGATGCAGCCTCCGGAAGGCGATCTGTTCTACCTGGTGGGCGAGTTCCTTGAGGTCGACCCTCCGGAACGCCTGTCCTACACCTTCCGATGGGAGGATCCCGATCCCGAGGATCGGGAGACGGTGGTGACGCTGTCGCTTCGCGCCCTCGGCCGTACGTCGGTCGAGCTGGTTTTCACCCAGGGTGACTTCGCCACTGAGCGGCGCCGCGCTCTTCACGAGGAAGGCTGGACGCAGAGTCTCAACAGGCTGGAGGAGCTGACGTCGTCGACCGCGTCGGCCTGAGAGCTTGCCGCGACGAGGGGCCCCTGCCCCCTGCCGGTAGGACCGCGCCGCCTCACAGCGACGTCAGCCCGTGGCCCAGTCCCGGCCGGCCGGTCAGTTCCACATGGCCCGTGTCCGCCGCCGCGGCGAAGGCCTCCGGCGCGAGCGGCTCCGCCTCGACGAGAAGGGGGCCGACCAGGTCCGGCGGGACCGTCGCGTGCGGCAGCGCCGCGGAGAGGTGTGCGGCCGCCAGGGTGGCCACGCCCAGCTCCGGCATCGTGCCGATCTTCACGGCGAGGCCCGCGGCCTCCGCGAGGGCCGCGATCTGGCGGGCCCGGTAGAGGCCGCCGACCTTCAGGATCTTGATGTTGAGCACGTCGGCGGCCCCCCGGCGGACGAGTTCCAGTGCGTCGTGGAGCGACTGGAGGGACTCGTCGGCCATGACCCGCACTCCGCCGTGGGCGCGCAGGGCGGCGAGCCCGGCCAGGTCCCAGCGGGGCAGGGGCTGTTCGACCAGGTCGAGTCCGGCGTCGGCGAGGCGGCCGACGGTACGGGCCGCGCTGCCGGGTTCGTAGCCCTCGTTCGCGTCCAGGGACAGCTCGACCCCGTCGGGGATCGACTTCCGTACGGCGGTGACGAGTTCGACGTCCCGCTCCGGGTCCTCGCCGCCCTTGAGCTTGATGTGGGGGAAGCCGAGCCCGGCGTACCGGGCGGCCTCCTCGGCCGTCTCGTCGAGGCTGCCGAGGCCGACGACCCAGGTGGTGGGGACCCGGCGGGTGACGGCGCCGCCGAGGAGGAGATGCGCGGGCCAGCCGGCGGCGCGCCCGGCGAGGTCGTGGAGGGCGAGGTCGAGGGCGGCCTTGGCCAGGTGCTGGCCGCGGATGGCGGCGTCCATCGCGGTGTGCGCTCCGGCCAGGTCGCGAGGATCGCGGCCGATGAGGGCGGGTGCGGCGTGCTCGGTGACGGCGGCCCGCAGACCGGCGAGGGTCTCGCCGGTGTACGCGGTCATCGGGGAGGCCTCGCCGAAGCCGCAGGCCCCGTCGGTGGTCCGTACCTCGACGAGCAGGGTGACGAGTTCGGGGCTGGTGCCGCTGCTGATCGCGAACGGGCGGCGGTAGGGGGCACGGACGACGCGGGTGTGGAACGAGGCGATCCTCAAGCCGGCTCAGCTCCTTCGAATACTTCGTTTCGGTCCGGACCGTAACTTCCCGTGCGGCGGCCGTCCGCAAACGAGCTACAGCCGGACCCGGTACACGATCGGGGGCCTGCCCGTCTGTCCCTCCTGGCGGCTTCCGGTCGGGACGGCCACGCCCGCCCGTTCCAGCCGCTTGAGTATGCGCCGGGCCGTGCGCTGCTGTACGGAGAGGTGCTCGGCGACGAGATGGGCGGTGAGGCCCTCGCCCCGGTCCGCGGCGGCCAGTTCGCGCAGCCGGTCCAGGGTCTGGGGGTTGAGGCCGACGCGGCGGGCGAGCAGCACCGCGCTCTCGGGCGCGGCGGGCTGTGCCTCCAGGTCGCCGCTGCCGGGGTCGAGGACGATGTCGACGTCGTCGGTCATCGACACCACGGCCGCGGCGGCGCCGACCGACCGTGCCCGGTTCACGGCGCGGCGGGCGAGCGCCTCCGCCTCGGCGGCGGTGCGACCGAGCCCGAAGCCGACGTGCGCGGTGCCGTGCCGGGCGGCGAGGGCGTCGAGGAACGGGATGCGGGTGAACTGCCCGGTCGCCTTCTCCAGCACGCCGCGGGTGGTGACGACCAGCCGCTGCCCGTCCGGGAGATCGGCGAGGCTGCCGCCGAGGATCCGTACGTCCTCCGCCAGCCGGTCGTCCGCGCCCGGCAGGTCGACGATGCCGAGGGCGACCTGTGCGTCCCCGCTGTGCTGTCCGGCGGTGGCCAGGACGAGCGCCTGGAGGGTGGCCAGGATCGAGTGCCGGGACGGGGCGAGCCGTACCGCGTGGGTCTGGTGCTCCAGCACGTGGAACGCCGAGCCGAGGCAGGTGATCGCGACTCTCGACTCCTTGGTGTCCCTCGCGTCGAGGTGGAAGTCGACCAGGTCCTGCGAGGTGAGTCCGGGCCGGTACGGCAGCACCCGCACGTGCTCGGTCGGCAGCTTCGCCTCGGTGAGCGTCTCCAGCACCTCGTCGCGGCGCAGGGTGTCGATGGAGACGCGCGAGACGTCGTGACCGAGCCTGAGCAGTTCGACGAGCGCCCGCAGCAGTGTGGCGCCGCTGTACGGGACGTGCATCGCGGGGCGGTCGAGGATGCCGGCCGCCGTGGCGAGGGTGTGCGGGACCACGCCGGTGAAGAGCAGTGCGTCCGCCGCGGAACGGGCCGCGGTGACGACGTCCGCCGTCTCGTCCTCGTGGCGGTACGGAAGCGGCAGCAGCTGG
The DNA here is from genome assembly GCF_053611045.1 of Streptomyces sp. NPDC054841. Taxonomy (NCBI): domain Bacteria; kingdom Bacillati; phylum Actinomycetota; class Actinomycetes; order Kitasatosporales; family Streptomycetaceae; genus Streptomyces; species Streptomyces sp. NPDC054841. The sequence goes on from NZ_JBSGZO010000026.1 coordinate 25,671, forward strand.
GCCGCTCCCGCCTGGCCACCGGCCACGGCGACCACCTTGTGGACCAGATCCTCGGGGCCTATCACGCCGACCGTGAGCGGCATGGCCCGGTCTCCGTTCTGCTGGGGGGTTGACGCACGATCAGCTGAGGTTGACGCCCGATTGACGGCCGCTGACGGGAGTTCTACTTTCGGCCCAGGCCATAATCGCGTGCTGCCGAGAGGATAATCCCCCGATGCCGCAACGGGAAATGCCACTGCCCACAGTTCTCGATCCGCGCGGCAGGACCTTCGGCGAGGAGGAACGCGCCGCTGTGCTGCGCGTCCTCGACTCGGCGGTCCTGTGCGGGGCGTTCGGCCGGGAGGCCCGGGCGCTGGAGGCGGAGATGGCCGCGCTGTACCGGCGCTCCGAGGCCGTCTCGTCGAGCTCCGGCACGGCCGCGGTCCATCTCGCGGTCGCCGCGGCCGGCGTCGGCCCCGGTGACGAGGTCATCACCACACCGATCTCGGACTTCGGCACCGTCGCGCCGGTCGTCGCGCAGGGCGGACGGGTGGTGTTCGCGGACGTACGGGCCGAGGACGGGAATCTGGACCCGGACGCGGTGGAGGCGGCGATCACCCCGCGCACCAGGGCGGTGATCGCCGTCCATCTCTTCGGCGGGGCCGCGGACGTCGCCCGGCTGCGGGAGATCTGCGACCGGCACCGGCTGCTGCTGATCGAGGACTGCGCACAGGCGTGGCTGGGCGAGGACCCCGCCGGGCGTCTGCTCGGCACCGTCGGCGACATCGCCTGCTTCAGTCTCCAGCAGTACAAGCACATCACGGCGGGCGACGGCGGGCTCAGCATCACCGACGACCCGGAACTGGCCCGCCGTATGCGGCTGTTCATGGACAAGGGCTGGGACCGCACCGAAGGCCGCATCCACCGCACGATGGGCCTCAACTACCGGATGACGGAGCTCGTCGCGGCGGTCGCCCGCGTCCAGCTGACCCGGGTCGCCGAGGTCGTACGCGTACGACGCGAACGGGCCGAGCGGCTCGCGGCGGCGATCGACGGACGGCTGTCCGGAGCGGCACGGATGCCGTCGCGGGAGCGCCGCGCCGGGCACGCCTGGTGGGTGGTGCCGCTGCTCGTCGACGACAACTCCCGCTGGGCGAAGGGCCTTCAGACGGCGGGCGTCCCGGCTCTCCCCGGCTATCTGGAGCGGCCGCTGTACGCCAATCCGGCACTGTCCGGCCATCCGCCGGGCCTGTGTCCCCGTGCGGAGACACTGATCGACCGTACGCTGCTGGTGCTGCAGTGGAACGAGGCGTACACCGAAGGCGATGTGGACCGGATCGCCCGCGCGCTGTGCGAGGTGGGAGCACCATGAGCACCCTGACAGGCTCTGGGACAGGCCCTGGGACAGGCGCTGGGACAGGCCCTGGCACGACGGCTCGGCACGACTGGCTGCGCGCGTACGACTGGCTGACGCCGGCCCCGCAGGAGCACATCGGCTGGGACGTGGACGTGCTGTACGGGCCATGGCCCCGGCACCACCAGGACACCGGGCTCGCCGAGGTCCGCGAACGGCTCGCCCGCTCCACCGTCGCCGGGGCGCTGGCGCTGTCCACCCGCGGTCCGCTGTTCGACGACGGCGCGGGCAACGAGGAGACGCTGCGCGATCTGGCGGACTGCCCGGAGCTGCTGCCGGTCGGCACGGTCGACGTCCGGGACGCGCTGACCGCCGAGGAACGACTGGACGAGCTGACGGCCGCCGGGGTGCGCTTCCTGCGGCTGTTCACGGTCGACCAGGCCACCGATCCCGGCTTCCCCGGCTACCGGCGCGTGGTGGATCTCGCCCTCGACCGGGGGATGGTGCTGCTCCACGACGGCGACCCGCGCCGCTACGGACCGCCGCTCACGGGCCGCGGCGCCACGGTGATCTTCCTGGATCTGCATGCGTACCTGCTGGCGGACTTCCTGCTGCTGGCCCGCGAGGAGCCGGGCTTCAAGGTCACCACGCGGCTGCTGTCCGGGCCCGACTCCATCGAGCGGGTCGTGGACTCGGTGGGCGTCCGCCATCTCGTCTTCGGCTCCCGCACGCCCTTCATGGACATCTCCCCCCTGACACTGCGGCTGCGGTACGCCGCCATCTCCGCCGACGACCGCGCCGCCATCGCCACCACGAACGTCGAGGAGCTGCTCGCCTGATGCCGATCATCGATGTGCACGCCCATGTGGGGCGCTGGCAGTTCCACCTGACCTGCGGCGACGCGGACACCAATCTGCGGCAGATGGACCGCTACGGCATCGATCTGCAGCTGGTGTCGGCGTCGGAGGCGGTCGTGTACGACGCGGTCGCGGGCAACGCGGCACTGCTGAAGGAACTGGCCTCCCGGCCACGGCTGTACGGCTACGCCGTGGTGAACCCGAACCGGATCGAGGAGAGCGCGGCGGACCTGCGGCGCTGCCTGGACTCCGGGCGGTTCGCCGGGGCGAAGATCCACACCCACTACCCGGGGCGGCTGCCCGGCTCCCGTGAGATGGCCGAGGCGTTCGACGTCGTCGCCGAGGCCGGCGTACCGCTGCTGCTGCACACCTGGGGGCGCGAAGTCACCCTGCTGCCGGATCTGCTGGCGGCCCGGCCGGGACTGCGCGTGATCATGGGCCATGCGGGCGGCGACGCCTGGCGCGAGGCGGCACACGCCGCGGCCGCCTGCGACGGCCTGTACCTGGAGCACTGCCGCACGGCCGCGGACGCGGGCCGGATCGCGTACGCACGCGAGGCCGGGGTGCCGGTGGAGCGGATGCTGTTCGGTACGGACGCGACGCTGATCGACCCGTGCTGGTCGCTGGGCGTGATCCGCGACGCGCAGTTCACGGACGACGAACTGGACCGGGTGCTGTGGCGGAACGCGGCGGAGCTGTTCGACCTGAAGGTCTGACCCCGAAGCTCATTCCGAGCCCCGCTGGGGTCGCCCGCACACACGCCCGCAGAGCGTAAAGGGAGATCGAGACGCAAGGTCCGGGGCGGAGCCCCCGCGCAGGCGCCCCGCCAGAACAAGCTCAGCTTTTGAGCACGATCCACACCCCGACGCCGAGGAAGATCACGCTTCCGGCAAGCATGCTGATGTACATAGGCCGGAGGTGCCTCCGGGTGCACACCCTGGCAATCTCGGGGTGTTCGGGCAGATAGACGACTGGGACATGGGTTCCAAGGTCCAACCCCAGCCCCGTCCCCGTCGCCACGGGCGTGAACCTGACGGGTCGGCCCTGCCGGTCGGTGAATTCGATGACGGGCGTCGAATTATCGTCCGCCGGCGCCAGATACTGGTCCACCACCACCCCTCCGGCGTGGACGCCGTACCGACGCAGCCGCGCTTGCAGCCGCGCCTCCCGCACACCGCCCCACAGGCACAGCAGGCTCGCCAGGCTCGCCAACACGACACAGAACACGTCACGTGCCGTCATCGGTCCCCTTGCTCTCCCTCGCCCGGCGCCACCTGGCACAGGCCGCGTACCAGGATGACGCAGCACCCGGCCCGATGGTTCACGAGGGTGCGCGGGTACACCGGCTCCCCGGGCTTACGTGGTCGTGGCAAGGCCCCACGAAGGGCCGGTAGCCGCCTTCGCCGTCGGGCACGCGACTGCTGCCCCTGATCAGCCTTCACCGAGTCGAGCCGGCCAACGAGTCAGTGCAGTCAACTGACCAGGCACGGCGGCTCGCTGACCCATCGGACACGTCCTAAGGCCAATACCAGTGACTTTGGCGCCCGACGGAGGCCCCGTGGGCGACGTTTCCACACGTCAGAGCTTCGAGTGGCTCGTTAAGTCACTGGCATTGGTCCTAAGGCGCGTCCGGTTCCTTCGCCAGCCGTTCCAGACAGTCCACCACGGCCCGCCGCTCCGCCGACGGCAGCCGCGGCCCGTACGGATCGTGCCCCGCCTCCTCCGGAATCAGCCCCTCCCACACCGCCGCCCACAGCATGCGCTGCACATAGCCCTCGATCGGCGCCAGGAACGTCGCCTCCGCGAAGGCGTCGAGACGGCCCGAGGCACGCACGAACCCTCCGTGGTCACCCGCCCGCCACGCGTCGAGCACCGCAGTCGTCAGCGGCACCCGCGCCGCCGCGATACCGACGAGCGCCGAGTCCGCGCCCCACATCAGTGAGGGCCCGAACATCCGGTCCTCGCCGGTGATGACGAGCTTCCCGCCCGGCCGCGCCGCGCGGATCGCGTCCTGGCAGGCCATCGCCCGGTCGAGGGTGGCGAGTTTGATGCCGGCGGTGGAAGGGAGTGCGAGCAGCCGGCTCACGAGTTCCGGCGGGTACGGGTAGCCACCCGCCTCACCGTGCAGGAAGAACCCGAGCACGGGCAGTCCGCTGGCGGCGGCGACCTCCTCGTGCAGCGCCACCGCCGCGTCGCCGTCGCCGTCCAGCTGCGCCAGCGGATAGACCATGACGGCGTCGGCTCCGCCCTCGGCCGCCTGCACCGCCATCGCCACGGTGGCGTCCACCGCGTCGCGGAGCCCCGCCGCGCGCGCCGATCGTGGCACCCCCGCCCCTGCCACGACCGGTCCGTCGACCACCGCGCGCCACACTTCCAGGACGCGCCGGCGGTCCGCCTCGGAGAGATACAGCCCGCGCCCTGTGTGCGCCCATACGGCGACACCGCCGATGGGGCCCTCGGCGATGCGCTCCGCGTAACCGCGCAGCGCTTCGAAATCCACTACTGCCTGCACGTTCATGGGAGTTGCCACCGCCGGCAGTACGGTGCCGCGCAGCAGGCGCACCAGAAGGTCCGTCGCAGACATGGGCGTTCTCTCCCGTCTGTTGCGGTCGTGGCCGTTACGCTAGCCTTTACGGCCCGGACCGTAAAGGAAGGGCCTCGTCGCGATGGAACAGCGCCACATGCGCCTCGGCCTGTACGTCAACCTCTACGCGGACGAGGCCGACCGGCCGCGGCTCGCCGACGCGGTGGAGCAGGTGCGGCTCGCGGAACAGGCCGGTTTCGCCTGGGTCGTTCTGGGCGAGCGCCATCTGCACCGGCCCGGCTATCACGAGGCGCTCACCTCGCTCGCCTATCTCGCCGCACACACGGACCGGATCGGGCTGGCGACGGCCGGGCTCATCGCGCCCGTCTATCAGCCAGTGTGGCTCGCGGAGACGCTGGCACACATCGACGTGCTGTCGGGCGGGCGGCTCACGGCCGGGTTCGTGCTGGGCTACCGGCCCGAGGAGTTCACGCTGTTCGGCACGGAGCCCAAGGAGCGGGTGCCGCGTTTCGAGGAGTGTCTGGAGCTGCTCACCCGGCTGTGGACCGAGGACGAGGTGACGTACAAGGGCCGCTGGAGCGAGGTGGAGGGCGCGTACCTCTCGCCGCGGCCCGTGCAGACGCCCCGGCCGCGGATCTGGAACGGCGGGCGGGTGCCGGCCGCGCTGGAGCGCACGGCCCGGATGTGCGACGGCTGGACCACGTCGTTCAACGAGACCGACGAGGAACTGCCGGAGAAGATCGGCGCGTACCGGTCGTATCCGCAGGGGCCGCGCTCGCTGGGCGCCGAGGTCATCGTCTGCCGCGAGGGATACGCCGCGGCGACGACGCAGCAGGCGCGGGCGGCCCTGGAGAGGCCGCTGCGGGGTCTGTACGACGCGTACGGCGACTGGAAGCGCACGTCGATGGATGCCGCGCGCTACGCGCAGCAGTGGGACGACATCGTGGCGCGGTCGGTGATCGGTTCGCCCGAGGAGTGCCGGGAACGGATCGGGCGGTACGCACAGATGGGCGCGGACGGGCTGATCCTGCGGGTCCAGCCGCCGGGGATGCCTCAGGCGGACGCGCTGCGGGCGATCGAGGCGTTCGGGGACCTCAACGCCTGAGCGCGACGCCCGAAGTCAACGCCCGATCTCCCCGCTCGAACTCAACGTCCGATCTCAACGTCCGAAGTCGCGCTGGACGGTGAGCGCGGCACGGGCGATGGTCTGCAGCGCAGCATCGTCCGCCATCAGCATGGGCTGCCGGACCCACACGACGGTGTCCTCCGCTGTCTCCGCGACGGGGCAGGGCGCGGCGCTCCGGATGTACGGCATACGGGTCAGCGAGCGGTACCCGGCGTCCAGCGGGACGCCCTCGGCCGCCATCGCCGTCAGGAACGCCGGCTTGGTGTGCCCGCCGAACGCGCGGGGGTCGTAGCGCAGCATCGCCAGATGCCAGGTGTGGCGGGTGGTGCCCGGCGGGGGCGGGATCAGGTCGAGGCCCGGGACCTCGTCGAGGGCCGCTGCCAGGGTGGCCGCACCACGGGCCCGCCGGTCGTTCCAGCCGTCGAGCAGCTCCAGCTGAGGGTGCAGCAAGGCCGCCTGGAACTCCGTCATCCGCAGATTCCAGCCCAGCTCCGGATGCTCGTACCAGCCGCCGTCCAGGCTGCGGCCGACGTTGTGCAGAGCCCAGAGCCGCTCGTACGTGCCGCGGTCGTCGGTGACGACGATGCCGCCCTCCCCCGCGGTCATCGCCTTGCCCGACTGGAAGCTGAAACAGGCGGCGTCCCCGAGGGCGCCCGCCGGCCGCCCGTGCCGGGCCGCGCCGTGCGCCTGTGCGGCGTCCTCGACGACCGCGGGCCCGAGGCCGCGCAGGGCTTCGGTCTCGGCGGGCGCGCCGCCGAGATGCACGGGCATGACGGCCTTGGTGCGCGGCCCGATGAGCCCGCGTACGGCGCGGGGGTCGAGGTGCAGTGTCTCCTCCCGCACATCGGCGACGACCGGCACGGCCCCGGCCAGCACGACGGCGGTGGCACTGGCCACGAACGTGTAGGCGGGCACGATCACCTCGTCGCCGTGTCCGACCCCGAGGGCGCGCAGGGCCAGGAACAGGGCGACGGTCCCGTTGACCGTGCAGACCCCGTGGGCGGCGCCCACGCGCGCGGCGAAGGCTGCGGCGAAGTCCTCCGTCACGGTGCCGCCCGTGGCACCCCAGCGGCCGCTGTCGAGGACCCGGAGCAGTGCCTGCCGCTGCTCGTCGGTGGCGGGTGGCGGCCAGATGGGCCACTCCGGCCCGTTCACCGGCGCGTCCGGCTCATGCGTCCGGCTCATGCGTCCGTCTCATGGGCGAATCCCGTGCAGCAGGGCATCCATCGTGCCGTGCAGGATCTGCTCCCGGTCCTTCTCGTCGAGGTCGGCGAGCAGCACCCGGCCCAGCCCGACGCGCAGATCGAGGAAGACGGCGTCCGAGCCGAAGGCGATGCGGTCCGCGCCGACCTCGGCGACCAGACGGGCGAGGTGGCGGGCCGTCATCCGGGACCCGCAGGTCTCCAGGACCAGGCTGGGGCAGCGGGCGGCGGCTTCGGCGGCCGGGCCGTAGCCCTGCCGGAACAGTCCCGAGTGGCCCATGAGCAGCGGCACGTCCGGGTGGCGCGGCGCCACGGCCGTGAAGTGCCGGGCGTCGGCCCACGGGCTGCCGTGCTGGCTGTGGGCCAGGACGATACGGCCGTGGTCGCCGGCCGCTTCGAAGGCGGGGGTGTAGCCGGGGTGGTCGAGGGCGACTTCGTGGACCTCGGGATGGAGTTTGACGCCGATGACTCCGGGCACGTCGAACAGTTCGCGCAGCCGTGGGGCGGCCTCCCGGTCGTGCGGGTTGTAGACGGCGTATCCGAGGAGCCGGCCGGGGTGGGCGGCGAGGGCCTGCAGCAGGAGGGCGTTCCCGGCTCGGGCGTCGGGGCCCACGGCCAGCAGATGTGAGACGCAGGCGGTGCCGACGCCGCACCGGTCCATCATGGCGACCAGACCGCCGGCGGAGCCGTCGGGGACGGCGAAGGCGTGCCAGCGTCCGATGTGTCCGTGCGCGTCGGTGATCACGGCTCCCCGCCGAGCAGCCGCAGGGCGTTGCCGCCGGCGACGAGGGCCGCGTCGTCGCCGGGCAGATCGAGCGTGTCGAGGAGATGACGGGGGCCGGCGTCGTCCGTGACGGGGGCGCCGGTGCCGAAGAGGACGCGGTGGGCGCCGTACCGCTGCGCGAACCACTCGACCTGACGGTGTCCGGCGAGCGTGGAGGTGTCCACGTACAGCAGTTCGTGCATGTCGAGGAGTTCGGTGAGTTCGCGCAGGCTGCGGTAGCCCGTGCCGGTGAGGACGATCCGCAGCCGGGGCCGGGTGCCGGCCAGCAGATCCACGTCGGCCGCGGTGACGGCCTCCCAGTCGAGCAGCACCGCGACTCCCGCCCGGGACAACGCGGCGGTGAGGCCGAGGGCCTGCGGCCCGGTGGCGGACCAGCCGTGCCGGTCGGGGCAGAGCCGTACGAGCGGGGCCCCGCCGCCCGTCCAGTCGCCGGTGCCCAGCGGCCCGGGGACGAGCACGGGGACGGGCCGCAGCCGCTCGTCGGCGATGAGGTCCAGCGGTGCGTTGCCGTCGCGCGGGTCGCCGTACAGGGCGTGGGAGTGGACGACGCAGGCCGCGTGGATCCTCAGCCGTTCCAGCTCCTTGACGAGGCCGCTCTCGTCACGGCTGGGTACGTCGTCGTGGGGCAGCGGGCCGAGGATCCGGTTGATGTCGACGACGGCGGCCGTGGCGGCGGTCACGACTTGAGCCCGGAGGTCGCGATCGAGTCGGTCAGATACCTCTGGAGCAGTCCGAACACGAGCAGGCAGGGGATGACGGTGATGGTCGCACCGGCCATGATCTGGTTGATCGTCACGTTCTCGCCCTCCAGCGTGGCGAGTCCGACGGTGAGCGTGCGCATCTGCTCCGACTGGCCGATGACCAGCGGCCAGAGGAAGTCGTTCCAGTGCCAGAGGAAGACGAAGACGCCGAGCGTGGCGAGCACGGGCCGGATCAGCGGCACCACGATCGTGGTGTAGATGCGCCACTCCGAGGCCCCGTCGATCTTCGCGGCCTCGAACAGCTCGTCGGGCAACTGCACGATGAACTGCCGCATCAGGAACACGGCCTGGGAGTTGGCGAGCGTCGGCACGATCAGTCCCCAGTACGTGTCCACGCCGCCCAGCTCCGAGACGAGGATGTAGTACGGGATGAGGGTGGCCTGGAACGGCACCATGAGCGTCGCCAGGAACGACCAGAACAGCAGCTCGCGGCCGGGAAAGCGTTTCTTGGCGAAGGCGTATCCGGCCATGGAGGCGAAGAGCAGGATGAGCAGCACCGACACGAGCGAGTAGACCAGCGAGTTGACCGCCCAGCGCGTGATGTCGGCGTTCTCCAGAACGTCGGTGAAGTTGCTCAGCGTCGCCCGGGTGATGTCGAAGGCGCCCGGCAGGGTCTGCCCGCCGGACGGCGCGAACGCCACGAGCACCATGACCGCGAAGGGCGTGACGGTCACGAACGCGACCAGGACCAGCAGGACGGGGAGCCTGAGCCGGGCCGCGGCCTTCTGCGCGGAGGGTGCCGCCATCAGTCCGTGTCCCTTCCGATGAGCCGCCGCTGGATGAGCGAGAAGACGAGGACGACGAGGAAGAGGACCAGGCCGACGGCGCTCGCGTAGCCGAAGTCGAAGAACTTGAAGCCGGAGTCGTAGAGGAAGTAGACGAGCGAGTAGCTGGCGCGCACGGGGCCGCCGGCGGTCATGACGTACATGGCGTCGAAGACCTGGAATGCCTGGATCGCCTCGATGACGAGGACGAAGAAGAGGACGGGCCGCAGCAGCGGCAGGGTGACCCAGCAGAAGCGCTGCCAGCCGCTCGCGCCGTCGATGGTCGCGGCTTCGGTGACCTCGCGGGGGATGGACTGCAGCCCGGCGAGGAGGATCAGCATGGAGTAGCCGAAGCCCTTCCACGCGGAGGCGGCGGCGATGGACGGGAGGACCAGGGACTCGCTGCCGAGGAAGTCGACGGGGCCGAGGTCCAGGACGCCGAGGGTGGCGTTGAGCAGCCCGTCCTCGACCTCGTAGAGCCATTTCCAGATGACCGCGGCCAGCACGATGCTGGTGACGTACGGGAGGAAGAACAGCCCGCGGAAGAAGCCGCGCAGCCACAGGGTGCGATGCAGCAGGACGGCGGTGCCGAGGGCGAGGGCCACGGTCATCGGGACGTAGAGCGCGGTGTAGACGGCGGTGACGCCGAGACTCTCCCAGAACAGGTCGTCTTCCAGGAGGCGGGTGTAGTTCCCGGCCCCGATGAAGGTCCATTCGCCGCTGAGCCGGTAGTCGGTGAGCGACAGGAACGCGGCGCCGAGCGTGGGCCCGAAGCGGAACACGACGAACAGCACGAGCATGGGCGCGACGAACGCGAGGCCGGCGAGGGCCTCGCGCCGCCGTGTGATCCGGCTCCGGGTGGCGGCCGCACCGGACACGCCCTCGCGGGGCGTGCGGGACTTGCCGTTGCGCGGTGCGCCGCCCTCGCCGGGCAGGCCCTCGTCCGGTGCGACCTCGTCGGTGACGATCTTGCTCAACGCTGACGCGCCAGCAGGTCGTCGGCTTCCGCGGCGGCCGCGTCCAGCGCGGCCTTCGGGCTCTTCTTGCCGGTCAGCGCGGCCTGGATCTCCGGACTGATCAGCGCCATCAGCTGGCGGGCTGCCGGGTTGGGCTCACCCGGATAGGTGTGGTTGAGCGCCTCCTGGTACTCCTTGGCGTAGGCGCTGTCGTTGGGGACCGTCACATCCGTACGCGGGGAGAAGAAGCCGCCCGCCTTGCCCATGGACTCGATCTGCGCGGGCCGGGTCATGTACGCGATGAACTTCTCGGCCCCTGTCACGTTCTTGGACCTGGCGTTGATGCCGAGTCCGCCCGGCATGCCGAAGCAGACCTGCTTCTTGGGTCCCGTGAGGGCGGGGCCGACGATCACGTTGCCCTTCCCCCAGGTCTTCTCGGCCAGGGCGGCATCGGCCGGCGTGTTGGTGTAACCCATCGCGACCTGCTGTTTGCCGAGGGCCTGGTCGGTGAAGAGGTTGGCGTTGTTCATCGCGGACTTCGGTACGGCGCCGCCCTTGTAGAGGTCGACGAGGAAGCTGAGCGCCTCGACGCCTTCGGCGCTGTTGAACGCGGCCTTCTTGCCGCTGTCGTCGAAGACCTTGCCGCCCGCCTGCCACAGCAGCGGGTAGAAGCTCATGTTGAGCGAGGCCTCGTTGCTCGCGGAGTAGTCGAGCGTGGTCGCGCCGGCACGCTTCAGCTTGGGTGCTGCGGCCCTGATGGCGTCCCAGGTGGCGGGCGGCTCGGTGATGCCCGCCTCGTCCAGCAGCTTCTTGTTGTACAGCGTGCTGGTGACGGTGTGGTAGATCGGCGCCGCGTAGATCTTTCCGTCCTGGGTCATGGCTTCCAGGGCGGCCGGGCGGAAGGCGCTCTTCGCCTTCTCGATCGCCCGGTCGACGGGCTGGATCGCCCCGTTGGCCTGGTACTGGGGGATCTGGTCGGGGCCGAGCAGGACCACGTCGGGGCCCTTGCCGCTGCCGAAGGCGGTGGCGAGCTTCTGGTCCCTGTTCTCCCAGGGGAGCTGTTCGACGGTGAGATCGACGCCCTTCTCCGCCGCCTCGAAGCCTTTCTCGATGCCGTCCCAGTACGCGGCGTTGGCCTTCGGATCCATGATCACCGGGTACATCCAGACGGTGACCTTCTTCGATCCGGCGCCGCTGTCGCCGTCGCTGCAGCCCGCGGCGGTGAGCGTGGTGAGCGTGAGCAGTGCGAGAGGTACGGTGGCGCGCTTGAACCCTGTCTTCATGGGGGCCTCCGGAAGCCCTGGGGACCTGGGGAAACGAGCGAAGAGTCCGGCAGTTTCGGCCTGGGCCGAAAGTAGCCGGGCTGTTTTGGGCTGTCAATGCTCCCTCAACACCTGCTCCGCACTGGGGTGTTACGGCATCGCCCGAAAGGTGTAATGCCGCTCGGCGGCGGACGGAGCGCCGAGGGCGAGCCTGCGGTGCGTACGGCGCAGCATCAGCCGCGCCATGAAGGGGTGCACGCGCCGGACCAGTGCGAAGTAGAGCCTGCCGCGGAGGTTGTGGGTCTTCACGACGGTGGTGAGGGTGACGTCGCACTCGCCGATGAGGAGTGAGGCGCGGAAGTCGAGATGGCCCGCGTCCTCCCCCATCAGCAGCTCATTGCCCTCGACCGCCTTGACCGCGAAGGGCAGTACGTCGCGCCAGGCGCGCGGGTCGCGGTCCATGCCGGGGCCGAGCGGCAGCTGCCAGGCGTCTTCGAAGTCGGCCCGGTCGAAGGCGTCACGGGCGAGGCGGGCTTCCCCGGGGACGCTCACCGCCTTCGGCCGGACCCCGACGAGCCGGTGCATGAGCCGGACCCACGGGGACCATCGGACGGGCCTGCGCAGTGAGCCGGTGGCCGCGCGCTCGACGTTGTCGAGGAGCTCCTCGACGACGACGTCGTGCATGGGCCGTATCGCCAGCGCCCACACGAGGTATTTCCGGAGTGTCTGCTGTTGCTCGAGGACATGGACGACCCGGCACCGGCCGGGCCCGGCCGGCTCCACATCGACGCGGTGGCAGCCGTTCCCCGGCGGGGTGAAGTCGAAGCGGACGCTGCGGCCCGGCTCGTACGCGCCGACCTTGTACCTGACGAAGCCATGGCCGCCCTCGGCGCCGACGCCGAGCGGGCGGTCGAAGCGCATCGGGGGCCAGGCGGGGGTGGGGAAGAGCGGGTCGTCGTCGGCCGACAGCCGGTCGATCAGGGCGCCGACGACGTCGGCAGGGGCCTGGACGATCCGTTCATGGACGTTCCGTACCGTGCGCATCACACACCTCCATACGGCAGCGTATGTTTCTCCTCCATACGGTACCGTATGGAACATGGCACGACTCACCGCACGGGACTGGGCGGACGCGGCACTTACGGCAATCGGCGAGCGCGGGCTCGCCGCGGTCGCGGTGGAACCGCTCGCGGTGCGACTGGGGACCACCAAGGGCAGCTTCTACTGGCACTTCCGCAACCGGGACGCACTCGTCGAGGCGGCGCTGGAGCGCTGGGAGGAGATCTGCACGGAGGAGATCATCACGCTGGTCGACCGCGAGCCGGACCCGGAGAAGCGGCTCCGCCTGCTCTTCGCGGAGGCGACGGCCGCCGCGGCGGACGACACCCTGGAGGTCTCCCTCCTGGCCACGGCCGACCACCCCCAGGTCGCGGCAGTGCTCCGCCGCGTGACGGACCGGCGCGTCGGCTACCTCACGGCGCTCTTCGAGGAGCTCGGCTTTCCGCCGGATGCGGCCGCCTTCCGCGGTCTCCTCGCGTACACGAGCTACCTCGGGCACACCCAGCTGACGCATGCAGTCCCCGAGACGCTGCCCTCCGGGCCGGACAGGGCGGCGTATCTGGACGCGGTGCTGGACACCTTGCTGCGGCGCGACCAGGGAGTGTCCTCGCAGTAGCGTCGCCCGCAGAGCTCCTGCACGCCGCGGATGCCGGTGGCGTGATGCCGGCGCGCCGGTGCCGCCGGGGCGTCAGGCAGACGCGCGCCCGCGGGAGGTCGTCTTCTTGGCCGCTGTCTTCTTGGCCGTGGACTTGGCGGCGGACTTGGCCGCCGTCGACTTGGCCGCCGTCGACTTGGCCGCCGTCGACTTGGCCGACTTGGCCGCGGCCGTCTTCTTCGCCGTCGACGTCGACTTCTTCGCGCCCGTCTCCTTGGGGGCGGCCTTGGTGGCGCTCTTGGCCGTGGCCGTGGCCTTGGACGGCACCTTGGACGGCGCCTTGGCGGGGGCCTTCTTGGCCGGCGTCTTCTTGCGGGGCTTCAGTTCCGTGACGGCCGCGGCGCCCTCCGCCTCGTCTCCACGCGCTTCCTTCGCCGCGCGGACGCTGCTTTCGAGCGCGGCCATGAGGTCGATGACCTTGCCGCCGCCCGACGGAGCGGGCAGAGGTTCGAGTTCGACGCCTTCCGCCTTCGCGGCGATCATCTCCTCGACCGCCGCCCGGTAGTCGTCGTGCAGCGAGTCGAGGTCGACCTCACCGAGCGTGTTCATCAGGGCGTCCGCCAGGTCGAGTTCGGCGTCGCGGATCGTGACCTCGGTCTCCGGGGCGACCCCTTCCGGCCGGCGGATCTCGTCGGGCCAGAGCAGTCCGTGCATGGCGATCACATCGTCGACGACCCGCAGCATGCCGAGGCGCTCGCGGCCGCGCAGCGCGAACTTGGCGACCGCGACCTTCTTGCTCCGCTTGAGAGCCTCACGCAGCAGCGTGTACGGCTTCGCCGCGGGCACCCCGTTCGCCGAGAGGTAGTACGCCGCGTCCATCTGGAGCGGATCGATCTCCGTGGCCGGTACGAAGGCGACGATGTCGATCGTCTTCGCCGTGGGCAGCGGCAGTGCGGCGAGATCCTCGTCCGTGATCGGGATCATCGTCCCGTCGGCGTCCTCGTACGCCTTGCCGATCTCTGCCGTCGCCACTTCCTCGTCGTCCAGTTCACAGACCTTGCGGTAGCGGATCCGCCCGCCGTCCGTGGTGTGGATCTGCCGGAAGGAGACCGAGCGGCTCTCCGTGGCGTTGACGAGCTTGATCGGGATGCTGACCAGCCCGAAGGAGATCGCGCCGTTCCAGATGGATCGCACGTTTCATCCCTTTCATCAGTTATAGAGATGATTCATGGGATTCTCATCGTATGACGCCCATCACAGAGGTGGAGGGGCGGCGCCTGTCCCTCAGCAATCTGGAGAAGGTCCTCTACCCCGCCACCGGGACCACGAAGGGCGAGGTCCTGCACTACTACGCCATCACCGCAGACGCCCTGCTCGCCCATCTCCAAGGCCGCCCGCTGTCCTTCCTCCGCTACCCGGACGGCCCCGACGGCCAGCTGTTCTTCACCAAGAACCCGCCGCCCGGCACCCCCTCCTGGGTGACGGTCGCCGAGGTGCCGCGCTCCTCGCGCGAGACCGGCGAGCAGGTGGTCGTCCAGGACCTGCCGTCCTTGATGTGGGCGGCGAACCTGGTGGTGGAGTTCCACACCCCGCAGTGGCAGGTGGCCCGGCCGGCCTGGGCGGACCGGATGGTGTTCGACCTCGACCCCGGGCCGCCCGCCACCGTCGTGGAGTGCTGTGAGGTGGCCCTGTGGCTGCGCGAACGGCTGGCCGCCGACGGCCTCGACGCGTACGCCAAGACCTCCGGCTCGAAGGGCCTGCATCTGCTGGTGCCGCTGGAGCCGACCCCGTCGGAGGAGACGTCGGCGTACGCCAAGAGGCTGGCCGTCGAGGCCGAGGCCGAGCTCGGGGGGCAAGTGGTCCACCGGATGGCCCGCGCCCTGCGCCCCGGGAAGGTCTTCGTCGACCACAGCCAGAACGCCGCGGCCAAGACCACCGCCACGCCCTACACCCTGCGCGCGCGGCCCGAACCCACCGTGTCCGCGCCCGTGACCTGGGCCGAGGTCGAAGGCTGCGACTCCCCCGAGGCGCTGGTCTTCCGGCTCGGCGACATCGCGAAGCGGCTCGACCTGTACGGAGATCTCCTCGGGCCCCTGATGGACCCCGCCGCCGCGGGCACGCTGCCATGAGCACCCACGCCATGCGCACGCTGCGGCCCCCGATGAAGGTGGCGCTCGCCGAACCGGTGTCGGCCCTGCCGCGCGGGGAAGGACTGGCGTACGAACCGAAGTTCGACGGCCACCGAATGCTGATCTTCAAGCTGGACGGAGCGGCCGTACTGCAGGCCCGCTCGGGGCGGATCGTCACCGGCGCCTTCCCCGACCTGGCGGAGGCCGCGCAACCGCTGGCCGACGGCACCGTGCTCGACGGCGAGGTGGTGATCTGGACCGGTGGCCGGATCGACTTCGCGGCCGTACAGCGCCGCGCGGCCGCCACGGCGGCACGGGCCGGAATCCTCGCCCGCCGGCTGCCCGCCTCGTACGCCGCCTTCGACCTGCTCGCGGAGGGGGGCGAGGATCTGCGCTCCGCGCCGTACAGCCTGCGCAGGGAGCGGCTGGTCGGGCTGCTCGGGCCGCTGGGGCCGCCGCTCCAGCCGGTGCCGATGACGACGGACCCGGAAACCGCGGCCACCTGGTACGAGACGCTCACGGCGGCCGGGATCGAGGGGCTCGTGGTCAAGCACCTCCGGCAGCCCTACCGGGCCGGCTCCCGCGACTGGCGCAAGCTGCGGCACACGGACGTCCATGACGCCGCCGTGGTCGGCTTCACCGGTCCGGCGGACCGGCCCGCCGCCCTCGTCCTGGTCCTGGCGGACGACGACACCCCGATCGTGTCGAGCCCTCTGCCGCCTGCCCTGCGGGCTCGTGTGGGCGGCGTGCTGGCGGGCCGCGAGCCGGGCACCCCTGCGGGGACGGCGATGGCGATCGGCGTGGGCGAGGTGCCGTACCGCGCGGTCGCACCGGGGCTCCTGGCCGAGGTCGAGCGCGGGACGACGCGACACACGGTGGTGACCGTGCTGAGACTCCGGGACGATTTGATTAATCAAGTTTGACTAGCTCACGTGAAAGGGGTACATTCCTTTCGCTAGTCAAATTTGAAGAGGAGATTGCGTGACCCAGCTGCCCGACACCGGTTACACCCCGACTGCCGATGAACTCGCCGACATCGAGGCGTGGTTCGCCGACTACGACGCGGCCAGTGCGCGCCGTGACATCGAGCGGATGGCCGATCTGGCGGTCTTCCCGCTCAATCTGGTCAGCGACGACTCCGCGGGCGACGGCGCGGCCGCGCAGTGGGACCGCAAGCAGTTCGTCGACACCATGACCCAGGTGATGGGGGACGGCTCCGAGGACATCGGCTTCGAGTCGGTGCGGACGCCCGTCTTCCTCAGCCCGGCCATGGCCGTCGTCTTCACCGACTCGACCATGACGACGGGCGACACCACGCAGCAGCTGCGGTACGCCGACATCCTGATCAAGCGGGACGGGCAGTGGGCGTTCCAGACCATGCTGCAGGGCGGCTGGGGGGACAACCTCGGCTAGGGCCTGTCGTTTGGATCAGGCCGGATCAGTGAGCGGGGTCTGGCGCGTGCAGATGCAAGGCGGAGGAGGGAGCCACTGCGGAGCATTGGCGACTGACGACAACGCAGCAGATGTGCGTGCCAGGGCACGCGAGCCCGGCAAGATCCGAACGACAGGCCCTAGACCCAGCCCTCGTGTGTGGACCCGCGGGCCACGACCTCGGCCCCGGGCGTGACGATCAGCGAGTTGCCGAAGTACAGCACCCCGGCCGGGTCGGCGCCGGTGGCGCCGATGACGTAGACATGGTTGTCGTACGCGCGGGCCCGGCAGGTCAGTTCCCACAGATCCGCCGAGCGCAGCAGCGCCGAGGGCCGGCAGAGGATCTCCGCACCCTGCACCGCCTGGACCCGGCTCAGCTCGGGATAGTCGCCGTCGAAGCAGATGATCATGCCGATCCGGCCGAGTCCGGTGTCCACCACCGTCACCTGGTCGCCCGGTGTCACCCAGCCACCGCGCTCGCGCGGCTCCGGCCCGAACCGATGGGTCTTGCGGTAGACGCCGAGGATCTGCCCGTCCGGCCCGGCGAGCGCCGCGGAGTTGTGGAC
>NZ_JBSGZO010000027.1:0-42723 GCF_053611045.1 Streptomyces sp. NPDC054841
GCCCACGGCACCGCGCGAGGCATCCGGGTCCGCGTCCCCGCCGCCGTCGACCGCCGCGGCTGCGCCGCGCGGCACGCTCACCGCGCCGGTGTTCCCGGCGGCACCCGCCGTGACGGCGCCCGGCGAACCCGCTGCCCCGCCGCGCGCCGAGCGGGCGTCGGTCCGGCGGCTGAGGGCCCGGCGCAGGAGGGGGCGGGCCACCTCGCCCACGAGGAGGGCGAGCGTCAGGTAGAGGAGGGTGGCGAGCCAGAGGTAGCCCGGCCAGGCCAGGGTCTGCTGGAGCCAGAAGGGGGCGCCGGCGCGGCCGGAGGTGAGGGCGCCGACGGAGAGCAGGGGCAGCACGGTCACCGCCACCGTGCCCGCGCGGCGGGCGGCGCCGCCGCTCGCCGTCGTGTCGCGGACGAGACGCCGCCAGACGTACCAGTGGACGCCGCCCAGCAGTGCGAGCACCGCGACCATCACCAGCAGGACGATCAGCACGGCAGCCGTTCCCCTCACGCTTGTTGCTTGTCGCCTATCGCTTGTCCGCGTTCGAGTCCGCGTCAGCGTCCGCGTCGCGTTCGCGCCGCAATGCGCGTACGCCACGCAACCCGATCACTCCGACCACCGTCCCCAGGAGAAAGGACGTGATGGCGAGCAGCAGATGGACCCAGAAGTACGCCGTGGGTTCCCCCGCGTCGTCGAAAGCGAGCCCGCTGCTGTCCTTCCACAGGTTCTTGACGAAAGTGATCCAGATGAACCAGGTCCACACCCCGAACGCGAGCAGGAACCAGGAGACGGGGCGGCTGAGCTTCATGGACCCAGTATCACCGTCGTCCTCCGCGCGGGTGTGGCGGGGTCAGCCGGCCGCGCCCCAGGGGCCGGCCGGGTCCCGCGATGGGCTGTCCCGGCGGCACTCGCGGCGGGTCACCCCGCCGGTGTCAGCATCCGCGTCAACTCCATGTACGTTCTCGTCCGTGTCTGCTTTGAAGAAGACCGCATTGACGGTCGCCGCCGCCACGTTGTTGCCCGCACTCACCGCCGTGCCCGCGACCGCGGCCGCCAAGGCCGACAAGCAGGACGACAAGGCCCCGAAACCACCGGCGGTCATGTCCACGGTCGGCGGCACTCAGCTCGGCAAGCCGGGCACCCAGGTCAATCTCGCGCCCGGCGCCCCCGTCCTTCCGAAGGACGTGACGGGCCGGTCCTGGATCGTCGCGGACGCGGAGAGCGGTGAGGTGCTCGCCGCTCACAACGCGCACTGGCAGCTGCCTCCCGCCTCCACTCTGAAGATGCTCTTCGCGGACACCGTGCTGCCCAAGCTGCCCAAGAATCAGGAGTACACGGTCTCGAACCGCGACCTGGCCGGTGTCGGCGAGGGCAGCAGCCTCGTCGGGGTCAAGGAGCACCACACGTACTCCGTCCACGATCTGTGGCTCGGGGTGTTCCTCCGTTCGGGGAACGACGCCGTCCATGTGCTGGCGGAGATGAACGGCGGTGTCGACAAGACCGTCGAGGACATGCAGGAGCACGCGGACGAGCTCCAGGCCCTCGACACGCATGTCGTCACGCCGGACGGTTACGACGAGTCGGGCCAGGTGTCGAGCGCGTACGACCTGACTCTGTTCGCCCGCAGCGGGCTGCAGAAGGAGGACTTCCGGGAGTACTGCTCGACCGTCCGTGCCAAATTCCCCGGCGAGATGAAGCCGGGCAAGAAGCGCGAGACCTTCGAGATCCAGAACACCAACCGGCTCCTCACCGGCGAGTCGGGCATCACCCCGTACGAGGGCATCGCGGGCGTCAAGAACGGCAACACCACGCACGCGGGCGCGACCTTCACCGGTGTCGCGGAGCGGGACGGCAAGGTGCTGCTCGTCACCGTCATGAACCCGTCGTCGAAGGAGCCCCAGGCGGTCTACAAGGAAACCGCACGCCTCTTCGACTGGGGTTTCTCGGCGGCCGGGAAGGTGGAGCCGGTCGGCGAGCTGGTCCCGCCGAAGTCCGCGCGTTCGGGCCCGCCCAACGACTCCTCGCCGGGGACGACCGGCGAGGAAGGGAAGAAGAACCGGCCGGGACCGGCCAAGGCCTCCGCCACGGCGGACCGTGGTTCGAGCGGCGTCGGTGTCGCGATCGCCGTGACCGGCGGTGTGCTCGTGCTGCTCGCCGGGGCCGCGTTCCTGGTCAACCGGCGCTGGCCGCTGCCGGATCTGGTCCGTCGCCTTCCGCGCCGCTAGGCCCTGTCCTGCCCTGGCCTGCCCTGCTTGCCCTGGCCTGCTCTGGCTGCCCTGTCGGCCCTGTCTGGGGGGCCTCCCCGCCGCCGGCGGCCTCGTCGGGGGCGGGGCTCCGGTCCGTCGCCGTCCACGCCGCGCAGTACAGGAGCAGCTTCGCGGTGAAGTTGATCCACAGCAGCAGCGCGACCGGTACGCCGAACGCGCCGTACATCGAGTTCGCCGCAACTCCCGAGATATAGCCGCTGAGCAGCAGCTTCAGCAGCTCGAAGCCGACTGCTCCGAGCAGCGCCGCGACGATCAGCCGGCCGCGCGGCGGATGCACGCCGGGCAGCAGCGTCAGGACGTACAGAAGCATCAGGAAGTCGGCGAGGGCCGCGACGGCGAGGGCGGCGATCTGGAGCAGGACGCCGCCCGCCCCGTCGCGGTCGATGCCGAGCCGGTCCGCGCTCCAGCCCACGGCGCTCGAGCCGAGGGCCGAGGCGGCGAACGAAGCCAGGCCGACCGCGCCCAGCCCGAGCAGGACGACCGCGTCCTTGCCCTTGCGTACGAAGAGGTTGCCCTCGTCCTTGTCGTCGAGGCCCCAGACGACGCGCAGGCACTCCCGCATCGAGCCGATCCAGCCGATCCCGGCGAGCAGCAGCAGCGCACCGGCGATCAGGCCGACCGTGCCCGCGTTGTCCACGAGTGCGCCGAGGTTGAGCTGTTCCGAGATGCCGGGCACCTGTTCGGCGAGCCTGTCCTCGATCTCCTTGAGCCGGTCCTTGCTGAGCAGCGCGGCACCGATCGCCGCGGCGACCGTGATCAGCGGGAAGAGTGCGAGAAAGCTGATGAAGGTGATCGCGGCCGCGAGCCGGGTCCAGCGTGCCTCCTCGAGCGTTTCGTACGAGCGCCAGGCGTGGGTCCGCATCAGCCGCTGCACGAGCGGGCCGATGACAGGGAGTCGGGTCAGCCAGTCCATGGCGTACGTCTGCCCTCCCGCGGAAAGCCTGATCCGAATACGAGGGTTCTCGTCCCCCAGAAGCGCAGGCAGGTGGCGAGGGCCATACCGACACCGAACCCGGAGACGGTGTCCGCGCGGGGCGAGGTGAACCCGAGTCCGTAGTGGGAGGCGGCGAGGCAGAGCAACTGCACGAGGGCGCCGGCCGCGTTGACGCCGAAGAAGACGGCGTACTCCCGCCAAGCGACGCGGCGTGGGGCGTGACGACGTCCGACTTGACGTCCTTGATGTCCGACTTGACGTCCGCGGTGTCGTCCGCCGTACGTCCCGAGGGCGTTGCCGAGATACGCGACGGTGCACCCGGCGACGAAGGAGAGGGCTTTCGCGGGGAGTGGTTCCCAGCCGGCCGGGCCGCGCAGCGCGAGGAAGAGGGCGAGGTCGGCGGCGTACGCACAGAGTCCGACCAGGGCGAACGACAGCAGTTCCGTCGCCCGCGCGACCAGAGGCCCGCGCGCCGGTCCGCTCATGGGCGCGCTCACCGGTCCGCTCACCGACCCGCTGACAGGTCCGCTCACCGACCCGCTCACGGGTCCGCTCATGGGTCCGCTCATGGGTCCGCTCATGGGTCCGCTCACAGGTCCGCGACCGCCATGGCGTAGATCCCCAGCCACACGAGTCCGATGACGGCGAGCGGGCGGTCGCGGAGGACCACGTCCTCGGGGGCTCCGGCGGCGCCACGATCGGCGAAGACCGCGTACCGCAGCACCGCGAGGATGAACGCGACCATCGAGAGCTGACGCCAGGGCAGCAGCGACCCATTGGCGGTGCCGCCGCTCTCCAGCGCCCACAGGCAGTAGCCGAGGACCGCGACCCCGGCCGCCAACTGCCAGACGAAGCGGAGATATCCGGTGGTGTACGAGGTGAGCAGCGCCCGGGTCGCGCCGTCCGAGCCCGCCATCTCCACGGCTTCCGAGTACCGCTTGGCGGCCACCATGAAGAGCGCGCCGAAGCCGGCGGTGATCAGGAACCAGCGGGACAGCGGGATGGACAGCGCCACACCGCCGATCATCGCGCGCATCAGGAATCCGGTGGTGACGATCGCCAGATCGACGACGAGGACATGCTTGAGGCGGACGCAGTAGGCGAGCTGCATCACGACGTACCCGGTCAGCAGCGCGGCGGTCATCGCGTTGCACAGGACCACCGCGGCGGCGATCGCGGCGGCCCCTAGAATCGTCCCGGCCGCGTAGGCGACCGGGACGGGCACCTGCCCGGCGGCCACCGGGCGCGCGCACTTCACCGGGTGGGCCCGGTCGGCCTCGGCGTCGAGAGCGTCGTTGATCAGGTACACGGCCGAGGCGGCGGCCGTGAACAGAGTGAAGACGACTGCCAGTTGAAAGGCTGTATGCCGGGAGAACAGCTCTCCGGCCGCCGCCGGGGCCGCCGCGACCAGCACATTCTTGATCCACTGGCGTGGCCGTACGGTCCTGATCAGCCCGAGGGGCAGACTCAACGGCCTGATCCTGACGGGCGTGGGCCCCTCGGGCCGGCGCCCCGGCTGGTCCAGCAGTGCGGTGCTGCGCTCAGACATGGGTGCCCCCGGCACCGGGGCGCAGCCCCGAGGCGGCGCTGCTCGTCGCGCGGCCCTGGCTCCGGACCGGGTACCGGACCATGTGCCTGACCGGGGCTCGGCCCGGGGCCCGGAGCAGCGCGGGGCCGGCGTTCTGCCCGGCCCCCAGCCACGCGACGCCCAGCCCTGCCGTGAGGCCCCCGAGGAGGGCGCCCGCGGCCACGTCGGTCGGGTAGTGGACGCCGACGACCAGCCGGGACACGCACATCGCGGCGGCCAGCGGCGGCACCAGCCGGCGACCGGCCGGGCTCAGTGCTCCGAAGGCGACGGCGGCGGCGGCCGCGGAGGTGGCGTGCGAGCTGGGGAAGGAGTGCCGGCTCGCGGTGCGTACGAGCGGTTCGTACACCGGCGGTTCGGGGCGGGGCCGGCGCACCACCTGTTTGAGGCCCATGCTCGCGAGATGGGCCGCACCGATCAGCGCGGTGCCGCGCAGCCAGCCGCTGCGCCGCTCCGGGTCGGCCGCCGCGCACAGGAGGCCCGCGGCGATCCACAGCGCGCCGTGCTCGCCGCTGTGCGACAGCGCGCGGGCCGCCGCGGCCACCCGCGGTTCCCTTCCGCAGTCCCGCATCGCGGCCAGCAGCCGGCGATCGACGCCTGAGCATGACGACCATCCAGACCGGCCCGACCAGCCGGACCGGAACGCCCTGTCCGAACCATCCGGGCTGTCCGAGCTGTCCGAGCTGTCTGCCCTGTCGACCTTTCGCATCTGCCACCCCTTTCCATGGACCAGGAGCGACTCTTCTCAACACAAGGTCGACATTTGTGGTCATCTTTAATGACACCCGTTTAATCACCCGTTCGGCGAGTCCACGAACATTAGGAGCGAACCTCTCATAAAGGGCGATAGCGTCGCGCGCATGTCTGCCGACTCCTCCGCCGTCCCCGGCTCCGTCCACGCGCCGGACGTGCCCGGCGCACCCTCGTACCCGGTGGAGGCCGGGCCCTCGTCCCTCGTTCCCGAGCAGCCCGCCGGGGACGACGGCTTGCCGGTCGCGGTGACCGGCTGGGGCCGCACCGCCCCCACGACCGCGCTGCTCGTCCGCCCCCGTACGTACGAGGAGGCCGCGGCGGCGGTACGCGGCTGCGGGGCGCGCGGCTCCATCGCGCGCGGCCTCGGCCGGGCGTACGGCGACGCGGCGCAGAACGCGGGCGGCGCGGTCCTCGACATGACCGGCCTCGACCGGATCCGCACCATCGACGCCGAGCGGGGCGTCGTGGTGTGCGACGCGGGAGTCAGCCTGCACCGGCTGATGGAGGTGCTGCTGCCCCTCGGCTGGTTCGTGCCGGTCACGCCCGGGACCCGCTACGTGACGGTCGGCGGCGCCATCGGCGCCGACATCCACGGCAAGAACCACCATGTCTCGGGCTCGTTCTCCCGCCATGTCCTCTCCCTGGAGCTGCTCACGGCCGACGGTGAGCTGCGTACGGTGATCCCCGGCACCGACCTCTTCGACGCGACGGCGGGCGGCATGGGCCTCACCGGAGTGATCCTCTCCGCCACGCTGCAACTCCACCGCGTCGAGACGTCACTGATGTCCGTCGACACCGAACGGGCCGCCGACCTGGACGACTTGATGGCCCGGCTCACCACCGGCGACCACCGCTACCGCTACTCGGTCGCGTGGATCGACCTCCTCGCACGCGGCGCGGCGACGGGCCGCTCGGTGCTCACCCGCGGGGAGCACGCGCCCCTCGACGCGCTCCCGCCGCGCGCGCTGCGCCGGCCTCTGGAGTTCCGCCCGGGCCGCTTCCCCGCCGCCCCCCGCTTCGTACCGGAAGGGCTGCTCGGCCACACGTCCGTGGCCCTCTTCAACGAGCTCTGGTACCGCAGGGCGCCGCGCGCACGCAGGGGCGAGCTGCAGAAGATCTCCGCGTTCTTCCATCCGCTCGACGGGGTCCCGCACTGGAACCGGATCTACGGGCGCAGTGGCTTCGTCCAGTACCAGTTCGTGCTCGGGTACGGCCAGGAGGAGGCGCTGCGCCGGATCGTGCGGCGCATCGCGAGCCACCGCTGCCCGGCGTTCCTCGCCGTGCTGAAGCGGTTCGGCGAGGGCGTCCCGGGCTGGCTGTCGTTCCCCATGGCCGGCTGGACGCTGGCCCTGGACATCCCGGCCCGGCTGCCGGGGCTCGGCGCCTTCCTGGACCAGCTGGACGAGGACGTGGC
The DNA here is from genome assembly GCF_053611045.1 of Streptomyces sp. NPDC054841. Classification (NCBI taxonomy): domain Bacteria; kingdom Bacillati; phylum Actinomycetota; class Actinomycetes; order Kitasatosporales; family Streptomycetaceae; genus Streptomyces; species Streptomyces sp. NPDC054841. The sequence goes on from NZ_JBSGZO010000027.1 coordinate 6,942, forward strand.
GGGGGCCGGCGGACGGGTCTACCTGGCCAAGGACGCGCGGCTGCGGCCGGAGCTGCTGGCCGCGATGTACCCCGGGCTCGACCGCTTCCGGGCGCTGCGCGCCGAACTGGACCCGCGCGGAGTGTTCATGTCGGACCTGTCCCGCCGACTCTCGCTGTGACGCCCGCTGTGACGCCCGGTGACCCTCGTTGTGACCCCGCAGTCGCCTGTGACCGCCGGGCCGGCCATGACCTCCGGGACGGGCCGGCCACGACCTCTGAGATGAAGGAGCGCGCACCGTGAAGGACGCCTTCGGCACCCCCCAGTCCCTGCTCGTCCTCGGCGGTACGTCGGAGATCGGCCTGGCCACCGCGCGCCGGCTGGTGGCCCGCCGTACCCGCAAGGTCTGGCTGGCCGCCCGCCCCTCCCCCGCCCTGGACGCGGCCGCCGGCAGTCTCCGGGAACTGGGCGCGGACGTACGTACGGTCCCCTTCGACGCGCTCGACCCCACCGAGCACGAGGAGACCCTCGGCAAGATCTTCACGGAGGGCGACATCGACATGGTGCTGCTCGCCTTCGGCGTCCTCGGCGACCAGGCGCACGACGAGGCCCGGCCGCTCTCGGCGGTCCGGGTCGCCCAGACCAACTACACCGGAGCCGTCTCCTCCGGGCTGGTCTGCGCGGGCGCCCTGCAAGCCCAGGGCCATGGCTCGCTCGTCGTGCTGTCGTCGGTCGCGGGTGAGCGGGCCCGGCGCGCCAACTTCATCTACGGGTCGTCGAAGGCCGGCCTCGACGCGTTCGCCCAGGGCCTGGGCGACGCCCTGCACGGCACGGGCGTGCACGTCATGGTGGTCAGGCCCGGGTTCGTACGGTCGAAGATGACGGCAGGGCTGGCGGAGGCGCCGCTGGCCACGACGCCCGAGGCGGTCGCCGAAGCGATCGAGCGGGGCCTGCGGCGGCGCTCGGAGACGGTGTGGGTGCCGGGGGCGCTGCGGGTGGTGATGTCGGCGCTGCGGCATGTGCCGCGGCCGCTGTTCCGCCGCCTCCCGGTGTGAGAGGGCGTCTCTGGTGTGACGGGCCCTCCCGGTGCGGGACGACGCCTCGTGGGCCGGGCAGGCGCCTCCCGGTGCGGGAGGCGCCGGCGTCACCGTGGAGTCGCGGCCGGTTCGTCCACCGGGGCGCTCTGCGCCGGAACGTTGGGCAGGCTCTGGCCGCCCCCGAACGCGTACTCCTGGAGCTTGCGCCACACGCCGTCCGCGCCCTGCTCGTACAGCGCGAAGGACGTGCAGGTCCACCGCGCCTCGTACCCGGCCAGCTCCTCGTACGCCCGGTCCATCCCCTCTTCGGCGATGGCGTGCGCGACCGTCACATGCGGGTGGTACGGGAACTGCAGCTCCCGCACGAGCGGCCCCGACGCGTCCCGCACGCGCTGCTGGAGCTGCGTGCAGGCGGAAGCACCCTCGACGACCTTGACGAAGACGACCGGCGAGAGCGGGCGGAACGTGCCTGTGCCGGACAGCCGCATCGGGAACGGCCGGACCGTCGCCGCGACCCGCACGAGGTGCGCCTCGACCGCCGGCAGGGCGGAGGCGTCGGCCTCGGTGGGCGGGAGGAGGGTGACGTGCGTGGGGATGCCGTGCGCGGCGGGATCCCCGAAGCCCGCGCGCTGCTCCTGGAGCAGGCTGCCGTAGGGCTCCGGGACCGCGATCGAAACGCCGAGCGTTACGGTCCCCACGTCGTTCTCCTATCGGGTGTCCGGATTTCGATGTTTTAGACGTTTTCGAGGGTTTCGATGGTCTGTGCAGCCGCCAGTGTGACGGCTGCGGCAGTGGTCCCGCCAGGGTCCTTGGACTCGGTGCCCGCCAGGGTCCTTGGACTCGGCGGCCTCAGTGCTTGGCAGGCAGGAAGCCCACCCGGTCGTAGGTCTGGGCGAGGGTCTCGGCGGCGACCGCGCGGGCCTTCTCCGCACCCTTGGCCAGGATGGAGTCCAGGGTCTCCGTGTCGTCCAAGTATTCCTGGGTACGGGCCCGGAACGGAGTGACGAACTCCACCATCACCTCGGCAAGGTCGGTCTTCAGCGCACCGTAGCCCTTGCCCTCGTACTTCTGCTCCAGATCCGGAATTCCCGTACCGGTGAGGGTGGAGTAGATGGTCAGCAGGTTGCTGACACCGGGCTTGTCGGCCGGGTCGAAGCGGATGACCGTGTCCGTGTCGGTGACCGCGCTCTTGACCTTCTTCGCGGTCGTCTTCGGCTCGTCGAGCAGATTGATCAGGCCCTTGGGGGTGGACGCCGACTTGCTCATCTTGATGCCCGGGTCCTGCAGGTCGTAGATCTTCGCCGTCTCCTTGAGGATGTACGGCGCCGGGAGCGTGAACGTCTCGCCGAAGCGGCCGTTGAAGCGCTCCGCGAGGTCGCGGGTGAGCTCGATGTGCTGGCGCTGGTCCTCGCCGACCGGGACCTGGTCGGCCTGGTACAGCAGGATGTCGGCGACCTGGAGGATCGGGTACGTGAAGAGGCCGACGGTGGCCCGCTCCGCGCCCTGCTTCGCTGACTTGTCCTTGAACTGGGTCATCCGGGACGCCTCGCCGAAGCCGGTGAGACAGTTCATGACCCAGCCGAGCTGGGCGTGCTCGGGGACATGGCTCTGGACGAACAGGGTGCAGCGCTCGGGGTCGAGGCCCGCGGCGAGCAGCTGGGCGGCGGCGAGCCGGGTGTTGGCACGCAGTTCGGCCGGGTCCTGCGGAACGGTGATCGCGTGAAGGTCCACGACCATGTAGAAGGCGTCGTGGGTCTCCTGGAGCGCGACCCACTGGCGGACCGCTCCGAGGTAGTTGCCGAGGTGGAACGAGCCTGCGGTGGGCTGGATTCCGGAGAGCACACGAGGACTGTCAGAGGCCATGTCCAGCATTCTCTCAGGTACCGCCGACCGGACGGGAACCGATCGCCGGTGTGCGGTGTATCAAGAGTGTGGGAATGCGGGAGGGGACCCTGGAGGGGGGCCGCACTCTGACCGTCGTCGACGAGGCAGCGGTGATCGCGCGCGTGCGTTCCGGGGAGCCCGAGGCGTACGCGGAGCTGGTGCGCGCGTATACGCAGGTGGCGCTGCGCGCCGCTGTGGCCTGCGGTGCCGGCGCCGACGCGGAGGACGTGGTGCAGTCCGCCTTTTTCAAGGCGTATCAGTCACTGGGCCGGTTCCGGGAGGGTTCGGCGTTCCGGCCGTGGCTGCTGCGGATCGTCGTCAATGAGACGAGGAACACAGTGCGGTCGGCGGTGCGGATGCGGGAGCTCGCGGGGCGCGAGGCGATGCTGCTGGGTCCCGCCGAGCCTCTGATACCGGACACGGCGGATCCGGAGGCCGCGGCGGTGGCGGAGGAGCGCCGCGGGCTGCTGCTCACCGCCCTGGACGCGCTGAGTGAGGAGCAGCGGCAGGTCGTGATCCACCGCTATCTGCTGGAGCTGGACGAGACGGAGACGGCTCAGGCGCTGGGCTGGCCGCGCGGCACGGTCAAGTCCCGGTTGAACCGCGCGCTGCGGAAGCTGGAGCGGCTGCTGCCGGACGGCCCCGAAGGGGGTGACGGTCATGGATGAGCGGGAGCTGCCGGACGGACTTCGGGACGAGCTGCGGAACGGGCTCCGGGACGAGCTGCGGGAGCTGGGCCGGCGCCTGCCGGTCCCGGACGTCGACGGGGAGTCGATGGCCGAGCGCGTGCTGGCCCGGATAGTGGCGGAGTCGGTGCCGGTGCCCGTGCCGGAGCCGGTCCATGGGCGAGCGGGTTCGAGGAACTCGTGGCTCCCGGGAAAGTCGTGGCTCCCGAGGAACTCGTGGCTCTCGTGGATACGGCGCCGCCGACGTGCGCTGACCGTCGTGCTGTCGGGCGCGCTGGTGGTGCTGGCGCTCACTCCCCCGGTGCGGGCCGCCGTCGCGGACTGGTTCGGATTCGGCGGCATCGAGGTGCGCTACGACCCGTCGGCCACACCCTCGCCGGGCGCGAAGGTGCCGCCGTGCCCCGCCCCGGTCGCCCCGGCCGAGGCCGCGCGGCAGGCCGGCTTCGCGGCACGGGTGCCGGCGGCACTGGGCGAGCCGGACGCGGTGTCGGTGAGCGTGGTGCCCGGCGGCCTGAGGGCGATCAGCCTCTGCTGGTACGAGCCGTCGGGGACGGTCCGGCTCGATGAGTTCCCGGCACGTCTGGACCTCGGTTTCACCAAGCAGGTCCGGGTCCATCCGGAGGGGGTGGAGCTGTCCGGCGGGCGGTTCGGGGTGTGGTTCGCCGAACCGCATGTGCTGCGGTTCCCGCTGACCGACGAGACCGGGCAGCAGTGGACCGAGTCGCGGCGTACGGCGGGGCCGACGCTGCTGTGGATGTCCGCCGACGAGCGGACGACGCTGCGGCTGGAGGGCGTGGCGGGCTTCGCCCGTGGCCGGGAGATCGCCGAGTCCACGCCGTGAGGACCGGCAGGGATCTCCCCGACCGGTCTCGGTGACCGGCGGCCGTACGCGGCCGGAAAGCCGCCGGAGAGCGGACGGAAAGCGGACCGGAAGCGGACGGAAAGCCGCCGGAAACTGGTCGCCGTGGAGTGGGAACCCGGAGGGCTCGGGCGGTGTACCAGAAGTGACGCCGACGCGGTGCGGACGGTCCGGACCGGTCATGGCGTCGGCAGGGGGAAGCATGCGACTGCTACGACGACTCGCCGCGCTGGTGACGCTGCTCGCCATGAGCCTGGCCGCGGCCCTGTTCCTCGCACCGGGGGCGCTGGCCGGGGGGCCGACGAGTGTGCTGATCTCCTCCCCGGAGAGCGGGGAGACGGCGGGGCTCTCCTACTCGAACGCGGAGTACGACCAGCTGTCCGCGCTGCTGGGCTCCGGCTCCTCGGGCGAGACGAACCGGCCGCCGACCCTGGACGCGATGACCGGAATACGCCAGATCAATGTGACGTGGATGCTCCACGACGTCACTCCATGGCGGGTGGACCGCGTCTATCCGTCGGACGACGGGGGCGCGGTCTGGATCCACACGACGTCCAATGTTCCGGAGTCGCACGACGGCCTGTGGCACAAGGCGGCCAAGCCGGCCGAGCTGACGGCCCTGCTCAAGCGGCTCAGAGTGATGGGGAAGAAGAGCGCCGAGGGTGTACCGGGCATCCCCCCGCAGTCGTCCTGGGAGACCGGCGGGGCGGCAGCGGAGCAGCCTGGCCAGGCGGCCGCGCCCGCCGGTGGCCCCACCGACTGGTGGTGGGCGATACCGGGCTTCGTCGCCGGTGCGGCGCTGGGGCTGGCACTGCAGCCGCTCGCGGCCCGCCTGCCGCGCCCGCTGCTCGGCGGACGTGACACAGAGCGGGACTCCGGGCCCCGCCAGCAGCTCCTGGACCTCTAGTGCCGTGGCCGCGCGCGCTCAGGCGGTGACTCTGGTGGCCCGGGGCGCCGCCCCGGGCCACTCCCCCTACGCTCGCGGGCGAAGGGGGACCCTCAGCTCAATCGCCGAAGGGGCTGTTTTCAGCCCGCCCGGCGATTGAGGACGGACACTTGGGCCCGGCTGCCGGAGGAGCAGCCAGGTACCGGCCCTCTCCGGAGCCCGCCCGCAGGGCGCACGAGGGTATGGCGCCCGCGCCCGGGGATCGGCAGGGACCGGGGCCGCCGGACGGGGCTGGGCGCCCCCGGGTCAGGCCGGCAGGCCGGGGGCGGGGAAGGCGGACATCAGGTCCGCGACCTCGGTCCGGATGGCGGCCAGTGCGTCCTCGTCGCCCGTGCGGGCGGCGGTGACGCCACGGTCGATCCAGTCGGCGACCGTCGGCATGTGCTCGGAGGTGAGTCCGCGAGAGGTGAGGGAGGGGGTGCCGATGCGGATGCCGGAGGGGTCGAAGGGCTTCCGGGGGTCGTAGGGCACGGTGTTGTAGTTGACCACGATCCCGGCCCGGTCCAGGGCCTTCGCAGCGACCTTGCCCGGGACGTCCTTGGGGGTGAGGTCCATCAGAATCAGATGGTTGTCGGTGCCGCCGGAGACCAGGTCGAATCCGCGGGCGAGCAGCTCCTCGGCGAGGGCCTTGGCGTTGGCGACGACCGCGTGCGCGTAGTCACGGAAGGAGGGCTGGGCCGCCTCGTGCAGGGCGACCGCGATGGCGGCGGTGGTCTGGTTGTGCGGGCCGCCCTGGAGGCCGGGGAAGACTGCCTTGTCGATGGCCTTGGCGTGTTCCTCGCGGCACATCAGCATGGCGCCGCGCGGCCCGCGCAGCGTCTTGTGGGTGGTCGTGGAGATCACGTCGGCGTGCGGGACCGGCGAGGGGTGGGCGCCGCCCGCGATCAGGCCGGCGATGTGCGCGACATCGGCGACGAGCACGGCGCCGGACTCGCGGGCGATCTCGGCGAAGGCCGCGAAGTCGATGGTGCGGGGCAGCGCGGTGCCCCCACAGAAGATGATCTTCGGCCGCTCCTTGAGGGCCAGTTCGCGTACCTCGTCGAAATCGATGAGGCCGGTGTCCTGGCGCACGCCGTACTGGACGCCGCGGAACCACTTGCCGGTGGCGGACACACCCCAGCCGTGAGTGAGGTGGCCGCCCATCGGCAGGGCCATGCCCATCACGGTGTCGCCGGGCTCGGCGAAGGCGAGATACACGGCGAGGTTGGCCGGGGAGCCGGAGTAGGGCTGGACATTGGCGTGGTCGACGCCGAAGAGGGCCTTGGCCCGGGCGATGGCGAGCAGCTCGACCTGGTCGATGTTCTGCTGGCCCTCGTAGTAACGGCGGCCGGGGTAGCCCTCGCTGTACTTGTTCTGGAGGACGGTTCCGGAGGCTTCGAGCACGGCGTGCGAGACGTAGTTCTCGCTGGGGATGAGCCGCAGGGTGTCGGCCTGCAGCCGCTCCTCGGCACCGACGAGCGCGGCCAGTTCGGGGTCGGCGGCGGTGAGCGCGGGATGGTTGTGCTGAACGGGAAGAGTCATGGCGTCCTCCGGGGCAGGCGGTCGGTGTCCCGGGTGCAGCTGGGGCTTCCCCGGCCGGAGGCAGGGGGCGGGCGGCACCCACGCGGGAATTCGGTTCCCGGGGTGCCCAGGCGGGCGGCACCTCGTAGGTTCTGCCGCACACGGCTTCCCCGCGGTTCGTTCCGCGTACGCCAGTCGCCGTGCGTACCGCCCACCCTACTCGCGGCGGCCCGCGAGCCCGGTCACGGGTTCAGAAACCGCAGGGAAACGGGAAGGTCTCCGGCGAGCCGCGACAGAAGCTCAATGTTTCTTCACCGGGTGACCGAGCGACGATAGAAAGGGGCACCACCCCAGGCCCTGGTCCGACCCAGCGACCCATGCCGCAGGACGAACGGAGACCCCGTGTCTGCAACGGAGAGAGCGATCGCCTCCGCGGAGGCGCACAGCGCCCACAACTACCACCCGCTGCCCGTCGTCGTCGCCTCGGCGGACGGTGCGTGGATGACCGATGTCGAGGGGCGCCGCTTCCTCGACATGCTCGCCGGGTACTCGGCGCTCAACTTCGGCCATGGCAACCGGCGGCTGATCGATGCCGCGAAGGCCCAGCTGGAGCGGGTGACGCTGACCTCGCGCGCGTTCCACCACGACCGGTTCGCCGACTTCTGTACGCAGCTCGCGGAGCTGTGCGGCATGGAGATGGTGCTGCCGATGAACACCGGGGCGGAGGCGGTGGAGACCGCTGTGAAAACCGCCCGCAAGTGGGGCTACAAGGTCAAGGGCGTCCCGCCCGGTCAGGCGAAGATCGTTGTCGCGGCGAACAACTTCCACGGCCGGACGACGACGATCGTCAGCTTCTCCACCGACCCCGAGGCACGGGCCGACTTCGGTCCGTACACGCCGGGCTTCGAGATCGTCCCGTACGGCGATCTCACCGCCCTGCACGCCGCGGTCAGCGCGAACACGGTGGCGGTGCTGCTGGAGCCGATCCAGGGCGAGGCAGGCGTGCTGGTGCCGCCGGCGGGCTATCTCGCCGGCGTCCGTGAGCTGACCCGCGAGCGGAATGTGCTGTTCATCGCGGACGAGATCCAGTCCGGCCTGGGCCGCACCGGCCGCACCTTCGCCTGCGAGCACGAGGGTGTCGTCCCGGACATGTACATCCTGGGCAAGGCGCTGGGCGGCGGTGTCGTGCCGGTGTCGGCGGTCGTGTCCTCCACCGAGGTGCTCGGCGTCTATCAGCCGGGGGAGCACGGCTCGACGTTCGGCGGCAATCCGCTGGCCTGTGCGGTGGCGCTGGAGGTCATCGCGATGCTGCGCACCGGCGAGTTCCAGCAGCGCGCCACCGAGCTGGGCGAGCATCTGCACCACGAGCTGGGACTGATGGTGGGCGGCGGCGCGGTGCAGGCCGTGCGCGGGCGCGGCCTCTGGGCCGGGATCGACATCGCCCCTTCGCACGGCACCGGCCGGGAGATCTCCGAGAAGCTCATGGACCGCGGTGTCCTGGTCAAGGACACGCACGGTTCGACGATCCGGATCGCCCCGCCGCTGGTGATCAGCAAGGAGGACCTGGACTGGGGCCTGGACCAGCTTCGGGCGGTGCTGGCGGGCGAATGACCCGGGGCGGTGCGCCGGGTCACTCGCCCGCGGGGCCCGGCGCACCGCCTGGAGGCCCATGGGACCTCCAGGCGTCCCGGGAGGTGCTGGGACCGCCTGTGCCCTGTCCGGGCCCTAGAGGATCACATGCGGCAGGAAGCGTGCGTACTCGTCGGTGATCAGTCCGGACGACTCCCGGATCCCGAGCCCGGCGGCCTCGTCCTCGACGACCCATGCGCCGAGGACGACCCGGTTGCCGTCGAAGTCGGGCAGCGGCGCCAACTCCTGGTAGCAGCAGGCCTCTTCCCGTACGGCATGGCCCGCGGCAGAACCAGTGCCCGGCTCATGGATGGTGACGCCCGCGCCTTCGCGGCCCAGCAGCGGCTTGGCGACGTAGCCGCCGGTGGCGGCGAGTTCGCGCGGACCGTCGAGATAGGCGGGCAGCAGATTCGGGTGCCCCGGGTAGAGCTCCCACAACACCGCGAGCAGCGCCTTGTTGGACAGGAGCATCTTCCAGGCGGGCTCGATCCAGCAGGTGGTGCCGGTGCCGCCGCCGTTGTCCAGGGTGTCGAGGACGTGCGGGCCGAAGCGGTCCGTGGTCAGCCACTCCCACGGGTAGAGCTTGAAGCAGCTGCGGATGAAGCGCAGCCGGTCGTCCACGAACCGTCCCGAGAGCCGGTCCCAGCCGATCCGTTCGACCGACAGAGCCTCGGTGGCGAGCCCGGCCTGCTGAGCGGTTTCGCGCAGATACGCGACCGTCATCAGGTCCTCGCCGAGCTCGTCCCCGTCGGAGTGCACGAAGTGCACCGGGCCGGGTGGCAGCAGCGGCGCCTGCCGTTTCCAGGCGTCGACGAGCCGCTCGTGCAGAGAGTTCCACTGGTCGGCGCCGGGGAAGCGTTCCTCCATCCAGAACCACTGGGGGCTGGCCGCCTCCACGAGCGAGGTGGGGGTGTCGGCGTTGTACTCCAGCATCTTGGCCGGTCCCGTGCCGTCGTAGCGCAGGTCGAACCGCCCGTAGATGGAGGGAAGTTCGGCACGGCGCCGCCAGGACTCGGCGACCCGCCGGGCCAGCCGCCGGTCGCTGATGCCGAGGTCCGCGAAGCGGTCGTTCTCCACGATGTGCGCGGCCGCGGCCAGGCACATGGCGTGCAGCTCCTCGACGACCTCCTCCAGCGCCTCGACCTCGGGCAGCGAGAACTCGTAGTACGCGCTCTCGTCCCAGTACGGCCGCAGCGAACCGTCCGGGTAGCGGGTGAGCGGATAGATGAGCCCCTGCTCCTCGACGGTTTCCTGCCAGCCGGGGCGGGGTTCTATGGTGTGACGCTTCATCGGTACGTACGTGTCCCGGCTCAGCCGCCGCCGCTGCTGGATCCGCCGAAACCGCCGCTGTCCACGGCCGACTTGTCGTAGCTGCCGCCCGTGACCTTGCCGCTGCGGACGCTGCCGCCGTAGTAGTAACGGCCGGAGGTGTGCCCGTCCCCGTCGTCGTCCTCGCACTTGTAGTCGGGCAGGACCTCGTACGTCACGGGGTCGATACACCTCTCGTCCGGCTCCGAGCCGCAGGACGTGAGCGTCGCCGCGAGCACCCCCATACCGCCGAGCACCACTGTGCCCGACCTCAGCCTGCGCCGCGCCATCCCTCCGGCCTCCCCGTCCTCGTACACATCAATCCAGTCAACGAATCGCCGCACACACTAGATGGCCGCGCCGCCCCGCTGTAAGCCCGGTCCACGAACCCTCCCCAACTAGAGTCGTTTTGTGTTCTTTGGGATGCTCTGTGCGATTGCCTCCGCCGTCTGCTACGGCCTGGCCACCGTCCTCCAGGCGGTCGCCGCCCGTAGCGTCGTCGATCCGGCCTCGGCGTCCGGGGTGGACCCCGCGCTGTTCCTGCGCGCGGTGCGGCAGTGGCGGTATCTCGTCGGACTCGCACTGGACGGGTTGGGGTTCGCGCTGCAGATCGTGGCGCTGCGGCTGATCCCGATCTACGCGGTGAGCGCGGCGCTCGCCGCGAGCCTGGCGGTGACGGCGGTGGCCTCGACGCGGGTGCTGTCGGTGCGGCTCAGCCGGGTCGAGTGGACCGCGGTCGGCGTGGTCTGCGCGGGCCTCGCGATGCTGGGGCTCGCCTCGGGTCCGGAGGGCGAGACGCCCGCGCCGCCCGAGCTGAAGTGGGTGCTGCTCGGCACGGCTGTCGCGGTCCTGCTGATCGGCGCGGCCGCGGGCCGGCTGCCGGGCCGCTCCCGGGCGCTGGTGCTGGGCCTGGGCGCGGGCATCGGCTTCGGGGTGCCCGAGGTGGCGGTGCGGCTACTGGACTCGGTGGACTTCACGAACCCAGCGCTGTACGCGCTGCTGCTCGGCGGGGCGGCGGCGTTCCTGCTGCTCACCTCGGCCTTCGCGCGCGGCTCGGTGACCACGGCGACGGCGGGTCTGGTCCTGACGGAGACCCTCGTCCCCTCGGCGGTCGGCGTCATCTGGCTCGGTGACCGCACCCGGGAGGGCCTCGCCTGGCTCGCCGTCGCCGGCTTCGCGATCTCGGTGGCCGGCGCGCTGGCGCTGGCGCGCTTCGGGGAGCTTCCGGCGGTCCCGGGGCAGGACCCAGGCCCTTCGGCGCCCGTGCGGGGGTAGGGCGCCTGCGGCGGGCCACGCGGCGGAGCCGCACGTCGACGCAGCCCCCCGCCCCGCCCCTTCCCGAAACTGGGGGCCTGCCCCCAGCCCCCGGGCCGTACCCGGTACCGCCCGGGCGGCCCGGGTGTCCGTCCTCAATCGCCGGACAAACTCCCCCGAGCAGCGCACGGCCTCCATCGGGGAGGCGTTCCCGGGCAGAAGAAGGATCTCGTGTCCGCGTAGACCCCACGAACTCCGCCCGAGTACGATGCCGCACTTCGGCCGGGCGGATACAGGGGCGCCTTCGTGGGTCCGGGGTCAGGCTGCGCGGCGGGCCCTGACAGCGTCCGTGTACAACTCGCGCGTCAGATTTTCCACGCCGATGCCCAGCTCAAAGAGCACTGCTCGCACGTCGTCCAGGGCGCCCTGCACCTCGTGGTCTTCTACGAGTGTCTCCACTTCGAGGAACGTCCCGTCGACCTCCGGCACTCGGACGAGGGTGGCGAGCATCTGCCGACCTCTGGCCTCGAACTCGTAGTTGCGGCAGCGCTTCTCGAAGGCGATGACTGGCACGTAGCCCAGACCCCGGAGCATCGCGTGAACCGCCTCGGGGTCGGCGACGCGTGTCTCATGCTCGGGCTTCGACCCGGACGCCTCGTCCACCTTCGCGTCCTTGAACGTGAGTACCGAGCGCGTGTCGTCCGGACCATGGACGGTACGGACGCGGAGCTCCTGGTCGCGCTTGTCCAAGCCGCCTTCAGGGTCGTCGTAGTAGGTGTCCTTGTACACCTCAGCCCGCCCTACTGCGAGCCTGTCAAGCCTGCGCAGCACCTCCTCGGGCGCGTGCACGCGGGCCTTCAGCTCAGCCTCGATCACCGGCTGCTCCCCAATCTCTCGTCTCACACAGTCCGCTCGGCGCCGTCGAGAATGGCGTCAAACATCCGCAGGAAGCCCCGGTAGAACGGGCCGTGCGGCGTCTCCATCACCTTGTACGTCGCCGACTCGTGCCCCTCCCACCCCGCATCGAAAGCGCCTACGAACATGGTGGAGTCCGTCCGAATGATGCGCCAGGTCGGCAGCATGCCGTACCGGTACACCTGAACGTCGCACGTTGCGGCGAGTTCACGCAGGCGGGCCTCCGCGAGCTGTACCCCACCCGCGAGGGATTCGGTCGACTCACCGATCTCGGCAGCTCGTTGGGCGAGCGCAGGCGATCCGGGGTCGAGGAGCAGGACCCGTACCTGTAGGCCGTTGCCGCCCTGCTCCCGGGGCAGGCAGGCCCGCAGGAGTGAGTCGTTCAGCCCGATGAGGCCGAGGCCGCGGACGGCGAGGACGTCAAGCTGCTGCGCTGCGCGGGCGTTCTGCTGGATCTCCTCACGGGCGGACGCCTGAGAGGCGTAGACCCGGACCACTTCCGGGAACGCCGCCAGGTCGAAGGCTGCACCGCCGCTGCGTTTCTCCCTGCTCGCTGCGAGGCCAAGCAAGTGGCGCGTGTCGTCGGGCATGTTCAGCCCGTCCGCGATCCGCTCGTAGACGTCGAGGCGGGACACCTCGCGGCGGCCGTTGATGATCTCGTTGACGCGGCCCTGCGTCATGCCAATCGCGGCCGCGATCTTCGCCTGGCTGGCTCCGGCGTACTGCTGCGCGTACCGGAACACCGCGCCGATGTCCCTGGCGCGTAAGGCCTGCCGCACCTCGGCGCGCTCCCAGGCCCACTCGGGCAGCTCGATCGCTGCCAGCATCGTCGGCATGCCGCAACCCCCGGTATCCACACGTGGAATGGGAAGTCATCCCATGGTGAGATTACCGCTCGGTTATCGAGTGCGCACGGTCCGTCACAGGATCCTGCCTGCATGACGAACCGAACCGCGCACGACTGGCTCCCCACCGGCCGCGTCGTCTCCATGCGGCCCGCCGGCGAGTGGTGGGATGCCGTCAGCGTCCCGCGCGGGCTCGCCCTCGCCGTCCTGGGCCAGCTCGGCAACCAGACCGGCGCCGTGATCGAGGACCCCAGGGGCAACACGCTCTACTGGCTTGTCGAGCCCGGCGGCGCATCCGGCTGGGAGTTCAATCCTGCCGCCTCCGTCCGGGTCCTGGGCGAGACCACACACATTGCCGTCCCGGGGCCACAGCGCACTACTGGTCCGCAATGGCGGGTACCGCCGACGCGCAGCCGCTGCCTTACCGACCCGCAGGCCTTGAAAACGGCCCTGTGCGCCGCCGTCCAGTCCACGTTCGGCCCCCGCATCGGAGCGGAGCACTTCGGATGACGACAATCATCAAGCGGGCAGGGTGGACGCTGGGGGCTGATCGGTCCGAAGGTGTGTCGCCGCCGATCCGCGAGATGGAGTGCACCACCTGCATGGAGCGGTCCGAAGCCAGGACAGGGCAGCTCGGACCGGACTCATGGGCCATCAGCCACACGGGCCGGACCGGGCACACCGGGTTTCGGGAGATCGTGACCGCCTTCCTCCGCGCCACGCCCGCGCCGGGCAATCCCCTCTACGAAGGGAGCTCGTCGTGATCTGCGGAAAGTGCCACCAGACGATCCGACCCGGTGAGAAGTACACGTCACACGACATCCACTCAGCCTCCGGGCCCGGCGCCACCGTGCACCAGCACGTCACCTGCCCGCCCCGGCGATAGACCCCCGCCCACTGTCGGTACGGCGGCAACGCCAGCGGGCGGGCCCGGTAAGACACCCGGTCCCCGCACCCCCAACCCTGGACAGGTCGAGCGCGGGGGCCGGGTCCTCACCACAGCGCACCACTACCAGAGAGGCCCAACCGTGGGAACCATCAGCAACGGCCACAGCACAAAGGCATACGAGAACCCGAACGCCACCGGCCTGGACTGGCGCAAGGCCAGCCGCACGGACCTTGACCCGATCCTGAAGGACTGCGTCATCCTCGCCGCGGTACCGGACGCCAAGGACCACCTGTCCCCCCACGTCCCGGACGGAACCCGCATGGTGGCCCTCTCCGACGACAAGGACCCCGCCAGCCCGGTCCTGTACTTCACCCGCGCGGAGCTCCGGAAGTTCTTCGAGGGTGTGAAGGCTGGCGAGTTCGACGACCTCATGGCCACCGACGCGGAGATGGAGCAGGCCGCCGCCGTGGCTGTCTGACCATGAACGCGGAGCAGGTCGCGAAGGCGTTCGCGCACGTGCAGCAGCGCTTCGGGCGCACCCCGTGCCGGGCATGCCGAGGCCGCAACACCGTCGCGCTCGTGTACGAGGGCGCGGTCGTCGTCTCGTGCGAGGACTGCGGAGAAGCCACCCGCAAGGGGCAGCCCGTACAGCATCCCCGCTGAGCAACCCGCCCGAGACCGCCCCCGCCGGTCATCTGTCCCGTCGTCCGGCCAGCCGGGGCCCATTCGCATACGAGCTCGGTGAGGGGTACGCCGACGGCGTCGGCGATCCGGATCAGGGTGTCGAGCAATTCCTGCGGAACCCGCAGCAGGGCACTCCGGTGCAGGCGGCGTTCCGGGCCGCCTCCCGCCTCCCGCCTCCCTGCGGTGGACGCGGTCGCGGTCGGTACGGACGACCTCGACCACCTGCGGGAGCTGACCGACTCCCTGGACGTCGAGGTCAGCGAGGAGACTGTCATGCACCGTCCTCCAGCCTCCAGCCCCGCGCAGCGGCCCACCCGGCCCATCCGGCGGTACAGGGCAGAGCCCCCGCCCCCCTTTACGGCAGCACCCGGCACAGCGCGTCCAGCGCCCCCGACCAGGCACTGTCCGAGGGGGTGCCGTAGCCGACGACGAGGGCGTCGCGGCCCGGCGGGGTGGAGGGGTGGCGGTAGCGGGAGAGGCCCTCCAGGGCGAGACCCTGCCAGGCCGCCGCCTGGACCACCGCGCGTTCCGTGCCCGGCGGGAGTTCGAGGACCGCGTGCATCCCGGCCGCGATGCCGCTCACGCGGATGCCGGGGGCGCGTTCCGCGAGCGCCTCGACGAGTTGGTCACGACGGCGCCGGTAGCGCAGCCGCATCCCGCGTACATGACGGTCGTACGCGCCCGACGCGATGAACTCCGCGAGCGTCAGCTGGTCCGGTGTGCCCGACGCCCAGTCCACCCCGCCCTTCGCCCCGGCGACCTCGTCCGCCAGGCTCTCCGGCAGGACCATCCAGGCGAGCCGCAGCCCGGGCGCCAGGGACTTGCTCGCCGTGCCCAGATAGACGACCCGCTCGGGGTCGAGTCCCTGGAGCGCTCCGATGGGCTGGCGGTCGTAGCGGAACTCCCCGTCGTAGTCGTCCTCCAGGATCAGCCCGCCCGTACTCCGCGCCCAGTCGACGGCGGCGGACCGCCGGTCGGGGTGGAGCGCCACGCCCATCGGGAACTGGTGCGCGGGCGTGAGCAGCACCGCTCCCACCCCTTTCAGCTCCGGCAGCTCCTCCGTCCTCGTGCCGCGCTCGTCGAAGGGCAGCGCGGGCAGCCGCAGTCCCGCGTCGCTCAGCCGGTTCCAGTGCAGATCGAGCCCGTACGACTCCACCGCCACCTCCCGCACCCTCGCCCTGCGTCCTGCGGACGTGGGGGGACCCCCGGCGCGCAGCACCGTCGCGAGCAGCATCAGCCCGTGCACGAAACCGGAGCAGATGACGATGCGGTCCGGGTCTGTGTACACGCCACGCGCCCGGGCCAGATAGTCGGCGAGGACGGTGCGCAGCTCGATCCGGCCACGCGGGTCGCCGTAGCCGAACGCTTCGTTGGGCGCGGCCGTCAGGGCCCGCCGGGCCGCCCTGAGCCATTCGGCGCGCGGGAACGACGCCAGGTCCGGAGTACCGGGCATCAGGCTGTACGCGGGCCCGCCCCTCGCGGGGCCGGGACGTGGCCCGGGGGCCGAGGGCCTGCGCGGGCTGGGCGTGGCCCGCGGGGCGACCCTGGTGCCCGAGCCCTGCCGGGCGGTGAGCCAGCCCTCGGCGACGAGTTCGGCGTACGCGTCGGCGACGGTGTTGCGCGCCATGCCCAGGTCCGCCGCGAGCGTACGGGACGACGGCAGCCGGGTGCCCGGCGCCAGCCGTCCGGTGCGCACGGCGTCCCGCAGCGCGTCCATGAGACCCGTGCGCAGACCCGTACCGCGCAGCTCGACATGGAGGTCCGCCCCGAAAGTGGCCCAGTCATCCGCCATGGAAATGGACCATACCTCTGTGCCATGAGCCTCGTACGGTGATCTCCATGACGAACCGCACGTTCAACGCCGAGCACACGCCCCGCATCGAGTGGGCCAAGCACGCTCCCGAGGTCTACAAGGCCATGATCAAGCTTGAGGTGGCCGCCCGGCGGGGCCTCGACCCGGTGCTGCTGGAGCTGGTCAAGATCCGCGCATCGCAGATCAACCACTGCGCGTTCTGCCTCGACATGCACACGAAGGACGCACTCGCGGCGGGCGAATCGGTCGACCGCATCATCCAGCTGAGCGCGTGGGAGGAGTCCCAGCACTTCTACACGGCGAAGGAGATCGCGGCGATCGAGCTGACCGAAGCGGTCACGGTGCTCACGGACGGCTTCGTACCGGACGATGTGTACGAGAAGGCGGCGAAGCACTTCGAGGAGCCGGAGCTGGCGCAGCTGATCGCCGCGATCACGGTGATCAACGCGTGGAACCGCTTCGGTGTCTCGACCCGCATGGTGCCCGGCCACTACACGCCGGGCCAGCACCAGCACTGAGGCACCAGCACCGCAGCACCGCAGCACCACCACCGCAGCATCAGCACTGAGGCACCAGCACCAGCACTGAGAGGTCTCGTATGTCGGTCAAGGACCCAGTCAGCGACTTCCGTGCCCTGCACCACGGCCGCGCGCCCGAGGACCCGCTGGTTCTCCCCGGCCCCTGGGACGCGGCGAGCGCCCGGGTCTTCGCGGACGCCGGCTTCCCGGCACTCGCGACGCCCAGCGCGGGCGTGGCGGCGTCGCTCGGCTACGAGGACGGCGAGACGCCCGCCGACGAGATGTTCGCCGCGGTCGCCCGGATCGTCCGCGCCGTGGACATCCCCGTTTCCGCGGACATCGAGGCGGGCTACGGCCTCCCCGCGAAGGAACTGGTCCAGCGGGTCCTCGACACCGGCGCGGTCGGTGTCAACCTGGAGGACTCGGGACCCGGCAAGACCCTCGTCGAGCCGCAGCGCCAGGCGGAGCGGCTCGCGGCGGTGCGGGCGGAGGCGGGTGACGCGCTCTTCGTCAACGCCCGCGTCGACACGTTCATCCGCGGGGTCGCCGACCCGGAGGCGGCGATCGAACGGGCGCGGCTGTACGTCGCCGCGGGCGCGGACTGCGTCTACCCGATCGGGGCTCCGCCCGAGGCCCTGCCGCGCCTCCGCGAGGCGATCCAGGGCCCCATCAACGCCGGCAAGTCCCCCGGCACCCCCGCCATCCCCGAGCTGGGCCGGCTCGGCGCGACGCGGATCACCTTCGGCCCGGGCCTGCTCCTGCGCACGCTGGAGTCGGTACGCGAACTGGCGACAAGCCTGCGCACCTGACCGGGGGCTCCGCGCCTCACTCGCCGGACGGGCTCATCTTGAGATCCTCCGGAGAGTGAGGCGCGTGGTCCGGGGCGGCGCCCCGGCGGGGACCACGGGCCCCGCCCGTCACTTCTGGCGGGGACCACGGGCCCCCGGCCGTCACTTCTTCGGCAGCCACGCCTTCCAGGTCGCCTCGTTCGCCTTCACCCACTTCTCCGCCGCCGCCTCCGGCGACAGCTTCTGGTCGGCGATCATCAGGGCGACCTCGTTCTGCTGCTCGGTCGTCCACTTGAAGTTCTTCAGGAACTGGGCCGCCTCGCCGCCGTTCTTCGCGAAGTCCGCGTTGAAGTACTTCTGCAGCGGCGTGTTCGGGTAGGCGCAGGCCACCTTCTTCGGGTCGGCGTCACAACCCGCCTTGTTCTCGGGCAGCTTGACCTCGACCATGTCGATCTGGGCGTTCAGCCACTGCGGGGTCCACCAGTACGTCAGGAAGGGCTTCTTCTCCTTCGCGTACTTCTTGATGGCCGTGATCTGGGCGGCCTCGGAACCCGAGTAGTTCGTCTTCAGGTCCAGCTTCAGATTGTTGATGATCGCGTCGTCGTTCGTGACGTAGTCGGGCGAGCCCTCCAGCAGCTCGCCCTTGTCACCGCTCTCAGCGGTTCTGAAGTCCTTGGCGTACTTGTTGAGGTTCTTCCAGTCCGTGACATCGGGGTGCGCGTCCGCGAAGTACTTCGGTACGAACCACCCGATGTGGCCGGTGACGCCGAGGTCGCCGCCCTTGACGACGGTCTTCTTCGTCTCGACGTACTGCTTCTCCTCCTTGGGATGGCCCCAGTCCTCGAGGATCGCGTCGGTGTCGCCCTTGGACAGCGCGTCCCAGGCCAGCACCTCGCCCATCTGCTGGGTCTTGACGGTGTAGCCGAGTTCCTTCTCCAGGATGTGCTGGGCGACGGCGACATTGGCCTGGGCGCCGACCCAGGAGGGGACGGTCAGCTTCACGGTCTTCTTGCCGCCGACGTCGTTGCTCTTGCCGGTGTCGGCGGCGCTGCACGCGGTGAGGCCGAGGACGCCGAGGGCGCCGACGACAGCGGTGGCGGTACGGAGGGTGCGCATGGTGGTGCTCCTGTCGAAAAGGTGAGTAAAGGTCAGCGGTGTTTGCGGGCGGGCCGCTGCGTGATCCGGTCCAGGACGAGGCCGAGGCAGACGATGGCGACTCCGGCCGTCATGCCGAGGCCCATCTCGCCCCGGGAGAGGCCCTTGACGACGTCGTAGCCGAGGGCCCCGCCGCCGACGAGTCCGCCGACGACGACCACGGCCAGCACCAGCACGACGCCCTGGTTGACGGCGAGCTGCAGCGCCGGGCGGGCGAGTGGCAGCTGGACGCCGAAGAGCTGCTGGCGCGCGGAGGCGCCGAGCGAGCGGGACGCCTCCAGCGCGGCCGGGTCGACCTCACGCAGGCCCTGGGTGGTGATACGGACGACGGCGGGCAGTGCGTAGACCACGGCCGCGACGATCGCCGACGTACGCGTGGCGCCGAAGAGCGCGACGACCGGGATCAGATACACGAACTGCGGCATCGTCTGCATCGCGTCGAGCAGGGGCCGCAGCCAGCGTTCCAGCCGTCCGGCGCGGGCGCACAGCACCCCCGCGAAGAAGCCCAGCACCAGCGTGATCACCAGCGCGGCGAGCACCTGGGAGAGCGTGTCCAGGGATTTCGTCCAGACGCCGAGCGCCCCGATCGCCGCCATCGCGGTGGTCGCCGTGAGCGCCGCGGCCCAGTTGCCGACGAGCCAGGCCGTGGCGGCGACGATCAGCAGCACCGACCACCACGGCAGCCAGGCCAGGGTGTCCCGCAGGGGGTTGAGGATCCACAGCGTGAACTCCCGCGCCCACACCTCGGCGAAGGTGAGGTTCTCGGTGATCCACTCCTGGGCCTTGTTGACGGGCGTGGAGATCTCGTACGTCCATGCCTCGGGCCAGGTCGTGGTGCGTACGGCGGTGGCCGCGGCGACGAGCACGGCCACCAGCGCCCAGGCGCGTCCGCCGTGCAGCCAGCTCCCCGCGGGGGCGGGCTCGCCGATACGGTCGCCCGCGGCCGCGGTCGTACGGTCCAGCCAGATCGCGATCAGCACGATCGGGACGCCCGCGGCGAACGCCTTGCCGACGTCCGTCGTCGACAGCGCCGAGTACACCTCCTCGCCGAGGCCGCCCGCGCCGACGAGCGCCGCGATGACGACCATCGACAGCGCCATCATGATCGTCTGGTTGAGGCCGAGGAGCATCTGCTTGCGGGCGAGCGGGAACCGCGCGGTCCACAGCCGCTGCCAGCTGCTCGCGCCGAGCGACGCGGACGCCTCCAGCACGGCCGGGTCGGCGCCGCGCAGTCCGAGCGCGGTGAGCCGGGCCATCGGCGGGGCGGCGTAGATCACCGTGCAGAACAGCGCGGCGGGCGTGCCCGTGCCGAAGACCAGCACGAACGGCAGGAGATACGCGAACGCCGGCAGCACCTGCATCGTGTCGAGCACCGGCCGCAGCGCCCGGTCCACCCGGTCGGACAGCCCGGCGGCCAGCCCGATCAGCGCGCCGAGCAGGGCCGCGACCGCCACGGACACCACCATCAGCGCGATGGTGATCAGCGTGGCGTCCCACATCCCGAGCAGCCCGCACACGGCGAACGCGCCGAGCGCGGTCAGCGCGACGCGCATCCCGCGCCGTCCCAGCCCGGCGGCCCGCCATGCGACCAGCACTCCCCCGGCGAGCACCCCGAGCCAGCCGAGCCCGTCGAGAAGCTGGTAGACGGCGTCGACCGCGTCGGTGGCGGTGTTGGACAGATGCAGCAGGAAGTAGAGGAAGAGCGGGTGGGTGTCGCGGTTGTCGATGACCCAGGCGTTGGCGTCGTCGAGCGGCTGCGAGATGTCGACGGTCAGCGCGGAGGGCCAGCCCCCGCCGCCGAGCAGGGTGATGCCGAGCACGACCAGTACGGCGACGGCCGCGACGCCTGCGACCAGCCCGCGGCGCCGTCGTACGACGTCCCGCAGGCCGCGGCCCGGCTGCTGGGACCCGCCCACGGCGTCGGGGGTCCTGGCCGTCTTGGACACGTCGTTCATGGTGACGCTCATCGGGACCACCGCCGGGGGTTCGGGGGCGGAGTCCCCACGTCCAGGGAGCCGTTCACGCCGCCACTCCCTCGGTCGACAGCCCCGCCACCACCGCGAGCAGCGCCGCGTGGTCGACGATGCCCACGCACCGGCCGTCCTGCATCACCCGCGCGGGGACACCCGCGCGGGCGACCGCCTCGATCGCCTCGGAGACCGTGGCGTCGGGGGCGACGGCCGGGCCCGATTCGGGCTCCTCCGCGCCCACCGGCCGCATCGCCGTGCGGACCGTCATGACCTGCTCACGCGGCACATCGCGGACGAAGTCCCGTACGTAGTCGTCGGCCGGCGAGCCCACGATCTCCTCGGGCGTGCCGAGCTGGACGATCCGCCCGTCCCGCATCAGCGCGATCCGGTCGCCGAGGCGCAGCGCCTCGCTCAGGTCGTGGGTGATGAAGACCATCGTGCGGCCCTCCTCGCGGTGCAGCCGGATCACCTCCTCCTGCATGTCGCGGCGGATGAGCGGGTCGAGCGCACTGAACGGCTCGTCGAAGAGCAGCACTTCGGGGTCGACCGCGAGCGCCCGGGCGAGCCCGACGCGCTGCTGCTGACCGCCGGAGAGCTGCCCGGGGCGCCGGTTCTCCAGGCCTTCGAGGCCGACCTTGGCGATGACCTCGGCGGCCCTTTCGCGGCGTGCGGCCCGTCCCACGCCCTGGATCTCCAGCCCGTAGGCGACGTTGTCGAGGACGCAGCGGTGCGGGAGCAGTCCGAAGTGCTGGAAGACCATGGCGGCGCGGTGCCGGCGCAGCTCGCGCAGGCGCGCCTTGTCCATCGACAGCACGTCCTCGCCGTCGATCGCGATCGACCCGGACGTCGGCTCGATCAGCCGCGTCAGGCAGCGCACGAGCGTCGACTTGCCCGAGCCGGACAGGCCCATGACGACGAAGACCTCGCCCTTGCGGACGTCGAAGCTGACGTCGCGGACGGCTGCGGTGCAGCCGGTGCGTTCGCGCAGCTCGGCGGGGGTCAGGGCGCCGAGCTCCGGCGACCCGGGCACCCGGCCCGCCCTCGGCCCGAAGACCTTCCACAGCTCGCGCACCGCGAACACCGGCGGCTCTTTCGTGATGTCGTCGGCGGTCATCTGGCTCCTCGGGCTCATCGCGCTCGTCGCGCTCGTCGGGCTCATCGGGCCTCACTCCCCGTCAGCAGGTCCGCGCATTTCTCGCCGACCATCAGCACCCCGATCATCGGGTTGACGGCGGGCATCGTCGGGAAGACGGACGCGTCGGCGATACGGATTCCGTCGAGTCCCCTGACCTTCAAGTCCGGGGACACTACGGCAAGTTCATCAGCGGACGCTCCCATTCGGCAGGTACCGGCGGGGTGGTACACCGTGTGCGCGACCTTGCGCGCGTACTCGCTCAGCTCCTCGTCACCGGTGACCTCGGGCCCCGGGCACACCTCCCGCTTCAGCCAGCCGGCCAGGGGTTCGGACTTCGCGATCTCACGGGCGAGGCGGATGCCGTCGACGAGGGTGCGGCCGTCGTGATCGTCCTCGTCGGTGAAGTAGCGGAAGTCGAGCGCGGGCTTGGTCTGCGGGTCGGCGCTCGTGAGGTAGAGGCGGCCGCGGCTGCGCGGCTTGGGGATGTTGGGCGTCATCGACACCCCGTGCGGCGGGCGTTCGTAGCCGAGCCGCTCCGGGTTGTCGGTGAACGGTATTTGGTAGAAGTGGAACATCAGGTCCGGGCCCCGCTGCTCCGGGTCCCGCCGGACGAACAGCCCGGCGTCGGAGTCCATCGCCGAGTTCTCGGGTATCGGCCCGTGGGTTTCCCACACGATCACCGATTCGGGATGGTCGAGGAGGTTCTCGCCGACGCCCGGCAGATCGTGGACGACGGGGATGCCGAGTGCCCCCAGGTCGCCCTTCGGGCCGATACCGGAGTGCAGCAGCAGCCTCGGGGTGTCCACCGCGCCCGCGCAGACGATCACTTCGCGCCGCGCCTCGACGAGCAGTTCCTCGCCGTTCTTGGTCCGCACCCGGACACCGCGTGCCCGGGTCCCCTCCAGCTCCAGCCGGTACGCCCAGGTTTCCAGCAGCAGTGTGAGGTTCGGCCGCCGGTCCATGACCGGGTGGAGATAGGCGACGGACGCGGACGACCGCTTGTTGTTCTCCGGGTGGTACGCGAGGTCGAAGAAGCCGACGCCCTCGTCGAAGGGCTTCTTGTTGAAGCCTTCCACGCGCGGGACGCCGAGCGCGGCCTGGGCGGCGTCGACGAAGTCGCGGGCGATGGCGTTACGGTCCGCCTCGTCGACCGGCACGATGTGGTTGAGAAGCCGGTCGTAGTACGGGTCCATGGCGGCGGCGTGCCAGCCGTCGGCCCCGGCCTCGGCCCACTCGTCCCAGTCGGACGGCAGCGGCTTGAAGGCGATGAGGGTGTTGTGCGACGAGCAGCCGCCGAGGACGCGGGCGCGGCTGTGCCGGATGTGGGAGTTGCCGCGGGGCTGTTCGGTGGTGGGGTAGTCGTAGTCGAGCTCGCCGCCGAGGAGCCCCATCCAGCGGCGCAGCGTGAGGACGTCCTCCCGGTCGACGTCGCTCGGGCCGCCCTCGATGACGGCGACGGTGACATCCGGGTTCTCGGTGAGGCGGGAGGCGATCACCGATCCGGCGGTGCCGCCCCCGATGACGACATAGTCGTACTCGGTCATGTGCATGTACTTCCCTGCTCCCCGTTTCCAGCCGGGTTCAGCCCGCGAACCAGCGCACGGGGCGCGGGGCGAGGTTCTGATAGATGTGCTTGCTCTCGCGGTATTCGGCGAGCCCGGCGGGGCCGAGCTCCCGGCCGATGCCGGACTTGCCGAAGCCGCCCCACTCCGCCTGGGGGAGGTAGGGGTGGTAGTCGTTGATCCAGACGGTGCCGTGGCGCAGCCGCCCCGCCACGCGCCGGGCGCGCCCGGCGTCACCGCTCCAGACGGCACCCGCGAGCCCGTACTCGGTGTCGTTGGCGAGCGCGACGGCCTCGTCCTCGGTGCGGAACGTCTCGACGGTCAGGACCGGGCCGAAGATCTCTTCGCGGACGACGCGCATCTCGCGGTGGCACTGGTCGAGGACGGTGGGCCGGTAGAAGTACCCCTCGTACCCGGGACCTTCGGGCCGCACGCCGCCCGCCCGCAGCACGGCTCCCTCGGCGAGCGCGGAGGCGACGTACTCCTCGGTCTTCACCAGCTGCTGCGCGGATACGAGCGGTCCGCACTCGACGCCCTTGTCCGTTCCGCGGCCGATGCGGATCTTCTCGGCGCGGCGGGCGAGTTCGCCGACGAAGCGCTCGCGCAGGGACTCCTCGACGATGAGACGGGAGCCGGCCGAGCAGACCTGGCCGCTGTGGATGAACGCGGCGTTGAGCGCCTGGTCGACGGCGGTGTCGAACGCCTCGTCGGTGGTGCAGGCGTCCGCGAACACCACGTTGGGGTTCTTGCCGCCGAGCTCCAGGGCGACCTTCTTGACGCCGGCGGCGGCGGCACGCATCACCTTCGTACCGCTGGCGAGTCCGCCCGTGAAGGAGACGAGGTCGACGTCGGGGTGCTCGGCGAGGCGCGCGCCGACCGGGTCGCCGGGGCCGGTGACGATGTTGGCGACGCCGTCGGGCAGCCCCGCCTCGGCGAGCAGCCGGACGAGCGCGACCGTGGTGAGCGGGGTGATCTCGCTCGGCTTGATGACGAAGGTGTTGCCGGCGGCGAGGGCCGGGGCGATCTTCCAGCTGGCCTGGAGGAGGGGATAGTTCCAGGGGGTGATGAGAGCGCACACCCCGACCGGCTCGTGCACGACCACGCTGTGGATGTCCGGGGACCCGGCGTCCACGACGCGCCCGTTCTCGTTCATGACCAGATCGGCGAAGTACGCGAACGCGTCCGCGACGCAGTCGACGTCGACGCGCCCTTCCTCCGCCGTCTTGCCGGCGTCCCGGCTCTCCAGCAGCCCGAGCTCCTCGCGGTCCCGCCGCAGCAGCCCGGCCACGCGCCGCAGCAGCGCGGCCCGCTCGGCCACCGGTGTACGGGGCCACTCGCCCTGGTCGAACGCGCTGCGAGCGGCGGCGATCGCGGCGTCGGTGTCCTCGGCCCCGCCTTCCGCCACGACCGCGAAGGGCGTGGCGTCAGCGGGGTCGAGGATCTCGCGCGTGGCCCCGGAGGCGGCTTTGCGCCACTCTCCGTCCACGTGGATGGTCAGTTGTGCCGACACGTCGCGTTATGCCTTCCGTTCCCGTTATGTCTCCCACCAGCGAGAACTGGTGATCGGGGCGCCTGCCCCGGAGGGCGGAAAGCATGCGCGAGGCATGGCCGGAAGTAACGCGCGTCACTCCATGCCGAGGTCACCGGCGAGGCCGTCGGCCGGTTCGTCGCCGGGTTCGTCCTGGACGCGGAGCCCGGCGATCCACAGGGGCATCAGCCAGTGCGCGACCAGTACGGCGAACAGCACGGGGAAGATCAGAACCTCACCCCTCAACCCCCCGAACCAGCTGACCGCCCCCGCCCCGGCCGTCGCGCCGAACAGCAGCCAGGTGGCCAGCCGCTGTGCCCGCGCCTGCACCCGATCACGCTCGGAACGCTGCCGCTCGTCCAGGACCCGGCCGCGCAGTTCCAGCAGGCCGCGGGTGGATGCATTGATGAAGCCGGTGACCACACACCAGGGCAGCAGCAGCCCGGCCAGCGCGAACATGGGCCACCACGCATCCCCGAGGGTCATCGCCGTCCACGCCACCACCGAGGCGGCGGTGAGCAGAACGTGCGCCCCGACGATCATCCGCCTGCGTGTGACCGTGGCGTACGCGGCTGCTCCCTCCCGGCTGTTCATGATCGCGTACATGCGCCGGTCGTGGCGCGACATCGCCTCCGTCATGACTTCCTCCCGTAGACCTCGTCCGTGAGCGGCTGGAACGGCTCCAGGGAGAACAGCGCCTCCACCGGCAGCCCGAAGTACCGGGCGACCTTCAACGCCAGGTCGAGGCTCGGGTTGTACTGCCCGCGCTCGATGTAGCCGATGGTCTGGTAGTGGACGCCCACCGCCTCGGCCAGCTGCTGGCGGGACACTTTCCGCTCGGCCCTGACGACGGCCAGCCTGTTGTGCACCTGCTCACTCATGTATAAGGAGTACTACATTTGAGTGGATCACTGCAACAGGCTGGGGCAGGGGTAGTCGGGCCGCATCCGATGCGGCGAGCACGCGACCAGGCACACCGACAGAAACCGCTGCCCGGTGAGCCACCAGCCGCCCACGACGTCTTCCCCCGTGGCGAGACGCTCGGCGACCACGCCGAGCCGGCCCTCCAGCCCGTCGCGCTCGTACGAGGACGAGAACATCTCCGCATGCGCGCGGGCCTGGCTCCCGTACCACCGGGCCGCCACGATCGGATCCGTCCACGTCCCCTGGACGAACGAGGCAGGCTTCAGCAGCCACTGCGCGACCTCCAGCGGAGGCACCGGGGAGGCCCTGAACTCCGGATGCTCATCCCGGCGGGGGCCGTCCCGATGCAGATCGAAACCGCTGCCGAGCCAGGTGTAGCCGTGATGGTGCCTGCGCATGCCGCCTTCTCCCCGCTGGCCGACGGGGCGGCCGGAGCCGCCCCGCCCCTTACTCACTGACGGCCGCAGCCGTCACCGTCACCGCAACCGCCGCTCTCGTTTCCGCCCTGCCCGTCGTCGTCCTCCGGGTCGGCCTTGACCACGTCCAGCGGGTAGCGCATGGTGACCTCCAGTGCGCAGTCCTCGGCCCGAGGCCCGTCCCCGCGCCGCCGTGCACTTGCAGTGGGCCCGCCTTATGGGCCCGCCCCGCCCCGGCCGGGGTTCCCTGGCCGGTTGCGCCGACCGGAGGCGGGGAGCTCTCAGCCGGACCGCCCGCGCCGTAGGGCTTCTGCGAGCGCGGCGGCGGGCGTCAACGCGGCGGGGACGCGCGGGGCGTGGGCGGGGCAGGCGTAGACGTTGTGGCCGGGGCCGCTGGCGGCGTGGACCTCGTCTACGAGGACGGGGGCGTCGGTGAGGGCACCGCACTTGTGGCAGTACTGAGGGGACATGGGGCGACCTCCGCAACGGTCACGATTGACGTTGCGAAGAGCGTCGGGCTGAGACAGGTCACCACTCAACGAACTTCTACGCACTTGCAGGTGTTCACCCGAGCACGTCGATCGCTGAAGTGATCAGCTTCCTTGCAGGAGCCCCGTAGGTCGCGATTCCGGCCAACTCCGTGAATGCCCGAACGTATTCGGTGATTCCACGCGGCTGTCGCACATTGAGGTGTGCGCTTACCAGTTCCACACCGATCTGCTCGTCGTCGTAGATCGAGAAGGCCTCAGTCGGCCAGGCATTCCCGCGCGGAGCGCCCATGGGGATCACGCCCAGGCTGACGGACGGCAACGCAGCCACCGTAATGAGCTGACCAAGCTGAGCGGCCATGGTGGCCGAGTCGCCAATCACGGTGCGAAGAACCCACTCCTCGACGAGGAAGGCGAATCGACGACCAGCAGAGTGGAGAATGCGCTGGCGCGCCATCCTCGCGGCCACGGCTTCAGAGACGTCACCTGGCGCCTCCCGCAGGGAGGCAACCGTCTCCAACACGGCACGGGTGTAGTCGGGTGTCTGAAGCAAGCCGGGCACTACCCACGACTGGTAGAAGCGGAAGCGGTGCGTTCTCTCGTAGAGAGGCAAGACGGATTCCTGCACGCGCTTCAGACCGGCGCGTTCCAGCCGCCGCCAGTCGACGTACATCTCCTCTATACCCCGGGCCGTGGCTATCAGGTCCCTGACCTGGTCCTCCGCACCGCACACTCCAGTCCAGACACGGATGTCGTCATCCGAGGGAAGAGTGACGCCGTTCTCGATCCGGGAGGACTTGGACTCATGCCAGCCGGCACGGGCGGCGAACGCCCGTGCCGTCTTGAACCCTGCAGCCTGACGGATCTCCCGAAGCCGCTTACCCAGGGACTTGCGGGCCTCCTGAACAGCTGAGGAAGGCGATGCGCTCAACGGACTGCTCGCTACCGTCCCAGGTCAGTACAACCGGTATTCCTCGTGCGGGACAGCCCGTTCCCACACCGATTCGAAAGCCGACGAACAGAGATGCACCACGGCCGGGTCGGTCGTGCGCTCCTCATCGCCTTCTGGGGAGAGTTCTCCGTCACCAGTGAAATGAAGGAAGAGGACCAGGCTGTCGTCGAACAGCCAGAAGTCGTTTCCCGGGAGCGCGAGGTCCGACGCCCGACGTCGGGGCAACCAGCGGACCTGCTCCCCGGCCTCAATGTTTCCAGGCGTCACATGGTGCTCAAAGCGGATGTAGTCCGCGACGGGCTCGGAGACGATTCGCGCGCGTCGTACGGCAACGCCCCGCCCGGTGATTTCCCGCATCAGAGCGAGCCACGGGCTCGTCTCTTGATCCAGGTAGCGGGACTCGTTACGTACGCCCTGCCGCCAGGCGATGTACTCCGGGTCGGACTGCATGTAGCCGTCCCGCATCTCCAAGTGCACGGCGGACCGCTTGGCCAGCCGGAACAGCTCATCAAACGTGGGCTCCTCCGCCACCGTTCACCTCCGGGAAGAACTGCATCAGACGCTTCGGGATCTCGACGACAGTCTCATGATCCGGAAGGTCCAGCTTGGACAGACGCTCACCGTCCAGGACCTTCCAGCCTTGGACCAGATAGTTGTCCGTCTCGTCGTCGTAGTACACCGTCGGGGACTTGCCCTCGGGCGAGTCGGGGTCCTTACCCAGCAGATGCAGAGTCATGGCTTCCTCCATGCTCGTGGGCCTACGATTTCCACACCTGACCTTGCACCCAACTCTCCCAGCAGCGCGTTGAACTTGCAGACACTTGCATCGATTTAAGGTTCAGACTGTTGGTCCTGCTGGGGAGGGTCGTCCCCATGACGACGACACCCCGCCGCGCCCACGAGACATGGGGCGAGACCCTGCACGCCGGGACCGGCCCCGTGCAGGACGCCTTCCTGGAGCTGGTGCGCAGGACCCGCGACTCCCGCCACTACTGCGACAACATCATCTGGGGGAACCTCCAGACGACGGACTACGCCCGTGCCGTCTTCCGCAGGGTCGTCGACTTCCACGGAATCCCGGACGACGTCGAAGCCGGGGTGGCACGCCGCACCGCCCGCGCCCAGTTCATAGGCCAAGGCGGCCGCACCTACCACACGCTGCTCGGCGAGCAGGCCCTGCGGAGCAACCTCGGCGGTGCGGACGTGATGCGCGGCCAGCTCGCCCACCTGCTCAATGCCCTCGACCTGCCGGGTCTCAGGCTCGGCGTGATCCCGGCGCGGGCGGAGCTCGCCCTGTACCCCGGGCACGCCTTCTCGATCTTTGACACCGAGCAGGTCAAGGTCGAGACGTACGCCTCCGGCCTCAACATCACGGACAAGGGCGAAATCGCCGCCTACGAGAAGGCATTCGCGCTGCTGGAGCGGTCCGCCGTGTACGGCCAGGACGCCCGCACCCTCATCGAAGCCGAGCTGCAAGCCCTCGGCTGAACCCCATAGGGCCAGGGACATGACCGCAGCCGCGGACGGCATCAACTCCGCCGGGACAGGTCCCGCACTGCGCCGGCGTACCCCAGGGCGAGCCCCACCGAGCACACCGCGATGACCAGCAGCACGGCGGCGACCGGGGTCACGAAGAAGGGGAGGAAGTCGAGCGTGTAGCCGTCCGACCATGTGCACGTCGAGCTCACGGGTATCAGGCTGTCGTGGTTCGACTCCAACGGCGGGGTCCCCGATATGCCCGACGCCCCGTACCGCTCAAGCATGCAGGTGTAGGACGCGGTCCCCGACCGCAGGTAGCACATGACCCCGTACACATAGAGCGCGAGCGCGACCGTCGCGCACAGCACAGCAACATCCCTGAACGTCCCCGCGGTCGTGGGGGCGCGCAGGCCGCGACGGGCGATCAAGGCTCCGTTCACCCTGGTTGAGCCGCCCGATCAGGGCATGTGCGCTTATCTCGAAGTGCAGGACATCGGCCGCCTGATCACCAGTCGCCGGGTGGTCAGTCAGCTTGCCAGGCGGTATGGAATCCTCCAGAGCCAAGCCCTCTCCCCCGAGGATTCGGCTGAGTTCGTCAAGCAGTTGGCGACAGGAGGACGATGAGCGATCTGACATGGTTCAAGTCCAGCTACAGCGGCGGAGGCGGTCAGGACTGCATCGAGGTCGCTGCCGAGCCCACCACCATCCACGTACGCGACTCCAAGGACGTCACCCGGCCCGTGCTCGACTTCACGCGCGACCAGTGGGCAGTCTTCGTCGAGTACGCATCCGCGTAAAACCGCAGGTCCCACCGGATCGCGGATTTCCGCGACTCGGTGGGCCACGACGCGGTGGGGCACGACGCCCCTAAAGAACTGGGGTAAGAAACTCCCAACCACCCCTCCAACTCCCCTTGTCACCTGATCAGGTGACGGGGTGGCATATTCCGGGGCAGGCACGGTACGTTCGCGCCACAACAGCACACAGAAACGGCCCCCGGCGGGACGGCAATCCCGGTCCGAGGGCCTGTTCACCAGGAAGTTAGGCCCTTCCCAATGACTTCAGCGCAGTCTATCGCGCCCATTTCCAGCGGCGTGGTTCATGTACGACACCGCCACCACGACAACTTCACCGTCGTCGGCAACCACCTCGCCCAGCACACGAACCTCTCCGCGACCGCGATCGGCCTCGCCGTCCACATCCAGTCGCTGCCCGACGGTGCCCAGGTCCGCGTCCAGGCTCTGACGCAGCGCTTCCCGGAGGGCGAGGACCGTATCTCCGCCGCGCTCAACGAGCTGGAGGCCGCGGGGTACCTCTGCCGCAGCAAGTACCGCACCGCCCGGCAGCGGATCTGCACCCGGACCACGTACTACGAGTGCCCCGGCGTCAAGCCGCGGACCAAGCCCAGGTCCAGGCCGTCGGCCCCACTGCGGCGCGTCAGCCTGGTCAAGCGCCCACGCCCGCGGCCCATCGACCCGCTGCTCCACCAGCCCGCCGTCGAGCTCCTCGCCGGGCTCCGCTCCCTCGACCCGCGCCTCCACCTCGCCGCACGGGACATCAGGGAGCTCGCCCCGGCGGTCAAGGACTGGCTGGACCGCGACGTACCGGCCGCCCAGGTCGCCCGTACGCTCACGTCGAAGCTCCCCCTCGGCGCCATCCCCTTCCCGGCCAGACTGCTCGCGTACCGCCTCGCCGAATGGCTGCCGCCCGAGCTGCCGTCCCCGCCCCCGCCATCCGGCCCGGCGATCATCCCGTTCCAGGACTGCGAGGGCTGCGACCGGCCGTTCAGATCCCCGGAGCCCGGCCGCTGCCGGGACTGCCGGGGTGGACCTGGCGCCTGACCACGGACCGGCGTTCCTCAGCCCGCAGTTCCGTCAGCGCGAAGCAGCCGACGCACAGAACGAGCAGTCCGGCGATCAGTTCGGCGGTGTTGACGAAGCCGAGCAGGGCGCCTCCAGGCGGAGCCGAGACCGCCGCGAAGTCCATCCAGCCGCTGGAGCTGAAGGCGGCGCCCACACCGGTCCACGCCATCGCCAGCGGTACGCGCACGCGCGCCGCGCCCCATCGGCGGAACACCAGCGCGTACAGGCCCGCCGCGCCGACGAGGGCGGCAATGCCCTGGATCAGATCCTTTGTGCGGCCGACGGCACCGCGGCTGTCGGTCCAGCCGGCGTTCATGCCGAACTCCGCCCCCAGCCCCCCGAGGACGCGCACCGACCCGGCGAGGACCAGGAACGCGAGCGCGAGCGCGGTGAGCACCTGCTGCATGCCGCGCGTACCCGCCGGGTCCGTCAGTTCGCGTACCCGGGTGCGCAGGAGATCGCCCCAGCGCTCGTCGGCGTACAGCGCGAACGCGCTGAGCAGGACGAGCCCTTCGGCAATGAGCCCGCTGTAGACGACGCCGAACACCCAGGGCTGGAGGAGGTCGTTGGAGGCTGCCGGGTTCTCGGCACCCGTGACGGCGATGGCGCCCAGGCCGAGCGGCACGGTCAGCATGAGGACGACGAGCATGCCCGTCGCCACCCACATCGGGAAGAGGATCAGCCAGGCGCGTACACGAAGACCGCCGGGGCGGGTCAGCGTGTGGGCTATCAGCGCCGCGATCCCGTCCATCGCGAAGGTCACCACGTTCACGGCGATCCACTGCGCCTTCGAGATGCCGCCCATGTCGTTCACACCGACGTTGAGGCCGAGCACCCACAGGAGCTTGAGCGTCAGGTAGGGCATGCACGCCACGACGGCGAGCCGGGCAAGGCGCCTGCGTCGCCGGGTGAGTGAGGGAGCCGGAATGCGGAGAGTGTCCATGCGCACGACTCTCGGACAGGACCCGACGGTGGCGCGTCGTGCCGCAGGCCGAGCGGCTCCCCCGCGCGGGGGAGTCACGCACGGTGTCGCGGAGCCGGCCTCCGTGCCAATAGGTCGCAATGTGTCCTATTTCCCGCCTAACGTCGAAGACGCCGGGTGCTCCACCCGGAAATTCCCGCGGTCAAGCACGCCTGAGGCAGCCGACCCGACCAACTCTTGACTTCGGACAAATCGGGAGGACAATTCTCCTTACACCGGACAACCGGAGAGAGCCGCACCAGTCGGCGGAGACGTCCACCGACCCGCGTGACCCATCCCTCGGCTCTGGCTAGGCCCCCGGCAGAACCCCGCGAGGACCGGCGCTTCAGCGACGACTGAGGTACACGGAAATCGAAGCGGACTACCGGGGACTGTTTTGTGTCCGGCCGGTTGTCCCGTCGGTCCTGGCCGGACCGTTGTTTGTCCCGTCGGTCTACGCCGGGCCGTTGTGTGTCCGGTCGGTCTTCGCTCCTCTGGCGACGACGAAGGCCGTCAGCCGTGCGGTGCCGAGACCGAGCGCCGCCCAGCCGCCACTGAGGCCGAGCACCGCGAAAGCCGATGTCGGGAACTTCTCGGTCATCCGGGCCAGGGCGTCGCCCTCGGCGTCACCGGTGAGCCCTCCCGCCAGGTCCTCCATGCCCGGATTGTGACCGACCAGCAGGACCGTCCCCACACCTTCGGGCACCTCCCGCAGGACGCCGACCAGCTCCGCCGGATCCGCCCCGTACACGCGTTCCTCGTAGCGCACCGGCACCTCCGTGCCCAGTTGCGCGGAGGCGAGGTCCCAGGTCTCGCGCGCCCGCCGGGCGGTCGAGCAGATCACCAGGTCGGGCACGCACCCCGTCTCGCGCAGGAGCCGTCCGGCCGCCGGGGCGTCCCGCCGGCCGCGCGGCGCCAGCGGTCGGTCATGGTCCGCGACGTCCGGCCAGGCGGACTTGGCGTGCCGCAGCAGCACGAGACGGGCGGCGTCTCGCTCGTTCCTGGGACCGGGTTCCATGGGCCCAGGCTCGCAGAGAGCGCTGTGGGGCGCTACGCAGCCGCGCAGCGCCCCACAGTCCGTACCGGGAAATCAGATGAGGCCGAGGCCGCGCACCGCGTCGCGCTCCTCCGCCAGCTCCGCGACCGACGCGTCGATGCGGGTGCGGGAGAACTCGTTGATGTCCAGGCCCTGGACGATCTCGTACTTGCCGTCCTTGCAGGTGACCGGGAAGGAGGAGATCAGGCCCTCCGGGACGCCGTAGGAGCCGTCCGACGGGATGCCCATGGAGGTCCAGTCGCCCTCGGCGGTGCCGTTGACCCAGGTGTGGACGTGGTCGATCGCGGCGTTCGCGGCCGAGGCGGCCGAGGACGCGCCACGGGCCTCGATGATCGCGGCGCCGCGCTTGGCGACGGTCGGGATGAACGTGTCGGCCAGCCAGGCCTGGTCGTTCACGACCTCCGCGGCGTTCTTGCCGGCGATCTCCGCGTGGAAGATGTCCGGGTACTGGGTCGCGGAGTGGTTGCCCCAGATGGTGAGGCGCTTGATGTCGGAGACGGCGGCACCGGTCTTGGCGGCCAGCTGCGAGATCGCGCGGTTGTGGTCGAGGCGGGTCATCGCGGTGAAGCGCTCGGCCGGTACGTCCGGGGCGGCGGCCTGCGCGATGAGCGCGTTGGTGTTGGCCGGGTTGCCGACGACGAGGACCTTGATGTCGTCCGCGGCGTTGTCGTTGATGGCCTTGCCCTGGGGCTTGAAGATGCCGCCGTTGGCCTCCAGCAGGTCGCCGCGCTCCATGCCCTTGGTACGGGGACGGGCACCGACGAGCAGCGCGACGTTGGCACCGTCGAAGGCGACGTTCGGGTCGTCGCTGATGTCGATGCCCTGGAGCAGCGGGAAGGCGCAGTCGTCGAGCTCCATGGCGGTGCCCTCGGCGGCCTTCAGGCCCTGCGGGATCTCCAGGAGGCGGAGCTTGACCGGCACATCCGCGCCGAGCAGGTGGCCGGAGGCGATGCGGAAGAGCAGCGCGTAGCCGATCTGGCCGGCCGCGCCGGTGACGGTGACATTCACGGGAGTGCGGGTCATGGCGATCTCCGTAAGACAGCTGGCGGTGGGGGTCCCTACCCCTGATGCTGGATACCTCCACCGTACTGATCGATCTCTCGACGTGAAGAGATATCCAGCGGTCAGGCTATCGGACGGGGACCCCTGTGGACCGCCACCCCCTTGTGGCCCGGCTCACGGGAGCGGCTCACTGCTCCTTCGTGCAGCCCTTCGTGCCGGTGGTGAGCGTCGCGCACGCCTTGGCCTCGGCCTCGTCGGTCACGGCGACCATGAAGGTGTACGCGTCCTTGTCGGCGTTCACGAGGCCGCTCTGGGTCGCGTCCCCCGCGGCTATCGAGACCTTGTCGCCCGGCGTCGCCTGGGTGATACGGGCCCACGCGGCCGCGCACGTCTTGCTGTAGCGCACCTCGACGAGGGCCGTGCCGACCTTCACCCGCGAAGCGGTCGTGGCGAACTGGCCGCCGCACCCCATGCTCTCGGGGTCCTGGCCGGTGCAGTCGGCCCCGGAGCACTTGACCCCCGCCGGCAGCTGCGGATCGCTGGTCGTGGGAGCGGCGGTCGGCGTGGCAGCCACGTTCTTGCCTCCGCCGTCGCCGTCCCCGCCGCCCCCGAGATCGGTCAGCAGGACGGCCGCCGCGATCACCAGCAGCGCGCCGACGACGCCCGCGAGGAACATCGTCATCTTGCGCCGTCCGCGCCCCTGGTCGGGGGACGCGGGAGCGGCGGGCCCACCGGTACGGGGCGGCGGAACGGAGCGGCCGCCGCCCTGCACGGGGACGTACTGCTCATGCTCGGGACCGGCCGGCGGCGCGGCGGTCCGCGAGGCGCCGGGCTGCCCGGTCGGCCCGAACTCTCCCAGCGCGGCCCGCGCCTGGGAGATCCGGATGGCCTCCATGGTCATGTCGTGGCGCATCTCGGCGCGGCTCCAGGCGCGCTCCGCGAGCTCCCACATGGTCGTGAGGTGGAGCGGGTTCGTCCCCGTCACCTCGGCGAGTGCGACGATCGCGCGCTTGGGCGCGAGCAGCCGCCCGTTCAGATAGCGCTCCCACGACGTCTTGCTGTAGCCGGTACGGTCCGCGACCGCGGCGATGCTGAGCCCGCTGCGGTCGACGAGTCGGCGCAGCTGGCTGGCGAACTCCTTGACCTGCGGGTCCAGTTCTTCCGGTAGCGCCTTCCAACGAGGCATTACTTCCCCCCTTGTCCCCCGAACGTGCCTGATGTGCCCGCTCCCCCTACGCCCTGAGGGCGTGGGGGGACCCCAGTGGTGCCCCAGCCACGCCCTCGGGCAGCCGTCACGGACTCGTACGAGTTACGGACTCGTCCGCGTAGTGGACTACCCAGAGGGATGCGCGGAGCCAGGATGACAGTTCCTGACCCCGGGGCGTACGGGGGGCATTCGGGACATTGGCGTACCCCCGAGTGCGCCCCTGCTCTGAAGCCCGCCCCAGTCTCGCATCCGTTGCCTGACGATCACACCATGGCGGAACCGTCACTTCCGTGCCACAGGCCCCGGACGTTTCTTGTGCCTGTTTGGCGCGTGCATGACTCTGGATCACGAGACGGCGCCCGTCCTCCCTCGGGGGAGAGGACGGGCGCCGTCACGGCGGATCGGCGTGGGGGGGGGGGGGGGGGCCACCCCCCCGCCCGGGGCCGCCCCCCGTATTTTTTGCGGCCCCCGGCCCCCCCCCCCCCCACTTAACTCGGCGGGGCCCCCCGACAGTGAACACGGAGGAGCGTTCGTGACGACGATGCTGGAG
>NZ_JBSGZO010000028.1:0-41888 GCF_053611045.1 Streptomyces sp. NPDC054841
GGTCGGGGCGGGCGGGTGTGTTCGGCTCGTCGGGTCGTCGCTCACTGCCGTCCGGCAGGTCTGCCGAGGCCGGCCTGCTCCCACGGCACTCCGCCATGCGGTGGATCTCCATGGCGGCGCCTCCGCCGCATGGGGGAAGCGGATCATGCGCCGGCCCGATCCCTGCGCGCTGCGGATCCAGAACAGTGATCCCATGGCAATCAGCGAGACGAGTCCAACGACGGCGGTCGAGGGGACCGAGCGGCCTGTGCCGCTCTGGGCAGAGCGCGTTGCCCGCGAGGTCTGTGCGAGCGGTCCATGCGCGGACGCATGTCTGGAGCCCCGAGTTCTCCCAGTCCTCACGTCCGATGAGAACGACGCCGACCCTTCCGCCGTTTCCCGGCAGTCAACTGTGTTGAGGACGATGGGGGGCCATCTGTGACGATTTGGCTCATGTCGTTCCCGGCGTTCGTGTGTCTGCTGGTCTTGGTCGCTCTGGTGGAGAGCGCGTGGCGATGGTTCACGGGGCTGGGCTTGATCCCGTGGCTACGCAGGCGCACGGGGCGGTCGTTGTCGAACACGGCCTTCGATGAATTCACGGCGGTCGTGAACGGAAACAAGACGGTAGAGCTGGAGCAGCGGCGGGTGGAGCTGCTGCGGCGGGACGACGAGAGCGACGGTGCGCCGCCCCGCTCCAGCATCGACCTGACCAAGGGCACCGCGTTCATCGTGTTGCCACAGGAAGCGGACAGCCCGTGCGCTGACAGGCGCGATGCCCGTGAGGGCCGGCGGTGAGACGCCAACCGGAGGGAACAGGCGCAGAACCGTCCACGCTGTGGGGGCGTATCGCATGCTTGTGGGCGGCCGCGTTCGCCGGGCTGCACTTCTACTGGGCCGTCGGCGGTGATGTGGGGCTGAGCATCTCCGCCGGTCCGCTGGCCACCGAGCGCCCGCTGTGGTTCGTCGTAGCCGGTTTGTGGGGTGTGGGTGCGCTCTGCCTCCTCGGCGCCTTGCTGGCATGGCTGCTTGCCCGGTCCAGGCTCCGGGGTGTTCCCGCTCTGCTGGCAAGGTGGCTGGGGTGGGGCGTCAGTGCCCTCCTACTGGTCCGGGGCATCGGTATCGAGGTGCTGCTGCTGACCAACACGACACACCTGGACACCTCGGTGAGCGTGGGACAGCGGTCCTGGACGCTGGCCCTCTGGAACCCCTGGTTCATCGCCGGAGGACTGGCCTTCGGCCTCGCCGCCCTTCGACCGCCGCCCCCTTCGGATCACCGGACGACAGCCCCACCTCGCCGCTCTGCCCTCCCTGAGCAGCAGCGATGATGGCCCCGTGGTGACAGACCTTGAGCTCTTCGCGGACTACTTCCAGATCCACGTCCTGGACGACGAGTCCGAGGGCGACCTGAGTGACGTGGACCGAACAGGCCCTCCTGGACGGGCTTGGCATCACTGACGACGCCCTGGCCATCGGCACCGCCGTCAATGTCACCGTGGCAGTCGGCGTCCACGTCCTCGCGCAACAGCCGGAAGACGACAGCGACGACTTCGACCATGTCGTCGAAGCAAGCCTCAACCTGGTCTCGGGACGACTGGTCGTGCTGGGCTGCACCGAATACCTCCCCGATGCGGCACGCTTCGACATGCCCGCCGGGTGGACCCGCATCCGCGCTTCCCGTCGGAACCTCGCCGCCGCGGCTTTCCCCGATCCCGACTGCGAGGACGAGCCGGAGGACACCGAGGAGATCCGACTGCAAGGCTGGCCGGCCCCGTACTCCCAGCCGCGCATCATCAAGCGATGGACACGTCCCGACGCGTACTGACTTCGGCTCGTCAGGGTGACGTTGGTTCGTCGAGGGTCAGGCCGGTGCCCGCTATGAAGCCGTCGAGGGTGTCGGGCCGGTACTGGAGGCGTTTGAGCCGGTTGCGTACGAGTGCTTCGAGCCGGTCGAGGGCGACGACGGCGAGGTTGGCCAGACTGCGCTTGACGTGCGCCCATACCCACTCGACGGGGTTGAGGTCGGGTGAGTAGGCGGGCAGCAGGAACACCGTCAGCCACTCGCGCTCGGCAATCAGCTTGCGCATGGCATGGGAGACGTGGGTGTTCAAGCGGTCCCAGACCAGCACGATCGGCGTCTTGAGGAGCTGGTGGACGCCGTCGATCAGTGCGATGAAGTCCCGCTCGCCCATGCTCCGGCGCCTGCCTTTGCCCGCGGAGTGGGTACGCAGTCGGTGGCACAGCCGGGTCCGCGAGCCGGGCCGCATGGCAATCAGCCCGGCCACCGACAGGCGTCCCGAGCGGCGGCCGCTCACCGTCACCTGCGGAGTCACACCGCGCCGGCCCCAGGTACGTCCCTTGGGCGGCCGGCGGGTGAAGCCCGCCTCGTCCTCGAAGCAGATGTAGCCTCCGCAGGCCGCCCGCGCTCTTTTACCTCCGCCCAGGTCGCCTCCTTCCACACGGTCACGGCCTCCTCGTCGCGCTCGGCGACCCGCCGTATGGGCACCTGCGGGCTGAAGCCGAGCCGGTGCATCATCCGCGTGGCCCCGGAGACGCTGTAGGAGACGTGGAACTTCCTGCCGATCAGCGTGGCCACCCTCGCCGCGGTCCACACATGGTCCTCCACCCAGCCATGCGCAGCAGGACCCTGCTCGAGATACCCGGCCAGCTTTTCCAGGCAGCGCGGGGACAGACGGCATCGCGATCCGCTCGGGCCACGGGAGGCCAGAGCCCGCACGCCGCCATTCCGCCACATCTGGTGCCACTGATAGCCGACTTCCGGCTCACCCGCAGCCGCCGTGCCACCTCCGCAGGCGTGATCTTCTGCTCGAACAGCTCGGCCGCCTGCATCCGTACCGTCTCACGGCGCTGACGTCCCGCAGGGGTCAGCCCGCCCCCATCCGCATACCTAATGGGAGCTACAGAGCCGGGGAATGCTCGGTTCCGTAGCCGCCAACAGGTGAGCACTGTGCATACCCGAATCGGTTGAGTTCTGGTGTGAGACCGTGCCCCTGCTGGTGGCCGGGAGGCCAGACCGCTGATGGGGTGGCGTGCCCGCCCCGTGGGGCGTGAGCACTGGATCCATTAGGTCGCGCGCCGTGCCTTCCGCAGGCTACGACGCAGGACCAGGAAACGGACTTGGGGAGGGCTTATTGCTGCTGATCGGTGATGACTGGGCCGAAGACCACCACGACGTCGAGCTCCAGGACGAGGCCGGCCGCAAACTGGCCGCCGCGACTCTGCCCGAAGGAGTCACTGGCATCGCCAGGCTCCACGAGCTCATCGCCCGTCACGGCGGTGATCTGGAGCCCGGGAAGGTGGTCGTCGGCATAGAGACCGACCGGGGCTCGTGGGTGCAGGCCCTGATCGCCTCCGGCTACCAGGTCTACGCGATCAATCCCCGGCAGGTGGCCCGGTTCAAGGAGCGGTACGCCTCCTCCGGCGCCAAGAGCGACAAGGGCGACGCGCACGCGCTGGCCGACATGATCCGCATCGACCGCGACCAGCTGCGACCGGTGGCCGGGGACAGCGACCAGGCCCAGGCCGTGAAGGTCGTCGCCCGCGCCCACCAAACCCTGATCTGGGAACGCACCCGCACCTTCCAGCGGCTGCGCAGCACGCTGCGCGAGTACTTCCCCGCCGCGCTGAACGCCTACGCCGACCTCGCGCTGACCAGCACCGACGCACTGGAACTGCTGATCAAAGCTCCCACGCCGGACGCGGCTGCGAAGCTCACCCGCACACAGATCACGGCCGTCCTGGCCCGCCACCGCCGACGGAACCGCGACGCGAAAGCGGCCAGCATCCAGACCACGCTCCGTGAACAGCAGTTGGCCCTACCCGAGCCGGTCACCGCGGCCTACGCGGCCACCGCAACCGCTCACGCACGGCTGATCATCGCCTTGAACGAGCAGATCGCCGCGATCGAAGAGCAGGTCAAGGCGCATTTTCTCGCGCACCCGGACGCTAAGATCTACCTCTCGATGCCCGGCATCGCGGAGATCACCGGCGCCCGGGTGCTCGCCGAGTTCGGAGACGACCCCACCCGATACGCCTCCGCCAAGGCCCGCAAGAACTACGCCGGGACCAGCCCCGTCACCCGCGCCTCCGGCAAAAGTCGCACTGTTCAGGCTCGCTACGTCCGCAACAACCGCCTCGCCGACGCCCTCCAACGCCAGGCGTTCTGCGCCCTGCAGGCATCCCCCGGTGCCCGCCGCTACTACGACAAGCAGCGCGCCCGTGACGTCGACTACAACCCCGCCCTACGCCAGCTCGGCAACCGCCTCGTCGGTATCCTCCACGGCTGCCTCAAGACCCGCACTCTCTACGACGAAGCAACCGCGTGGTCACACCATGCACAAACCCAGTCCGCTTGACACCCCAACGGCATGGGGTGTCTCACACACCACGGGATACAGACAAAGCTCCAGGCCCATCAGGGACTTCGAGAAAAATCACCCTAACGAGCCGAAGTCAGTAGCTTCATGGATGGTCAGGTCAGGCCGTATGATCCGCGATCAGCTGCAAGCAAGGGACGCGATATGCCAGATTTATCGATTCCGGTGAAACTCTGTGAGAGTCGAACACCTCAGCGATGAAACCGCAGGTCGTGCAGTCCTGCTCCCCGCGCCCGCGGGGATGGTCCCAAGGTCCGGGGCAAACGCATCGCGCCAACCTCTTGCTCCCCGCACCCGCGGGGATGGCCCCTCGCCGGAGGACGACCGCGCCGCACGCTTGCTCTGCTCCCCGCACCCGCGGGGATGGCCCATCGAACTGAGCTTGGAGAAGCGGACTTTGGCCTGCTCCCCGCACCCGCGGGGATGGTCCCTCCGCGAGCCCCAGGCCGACCTGGACTTGTGGCTGCTCCCCGCACCCGCCGGTCCTCCGCATGGATCCAGTGCTACCCGTCTACCTGATCGCGCCTGCCGGAATCTGCGCGGCCGGTCACTCCCATGGCCGTTCGCACTACCCCCATGCCACGGGAAGTCCTGCACAAGAGTCACCCCGTCAGAGACCTTGTCCATGTTGCCGGGTTCGGTGAAAGTACTCGAAGGCCGACTGCCCTGCTCGTAAACTTGCAGGTCATGCAGTCTGCTCCCCGCACCCGCGGGGATGGTCCCCGGACGATGACCGCGTTCATCGAACGCTGGGCCTGCTCCCCGCACCCGCGGGGATGGTCCCGGGACGATCGGTACGCAGGCCGTCCGTACGGTCCGCTCCCCGCACCCGCGGGGGATGGTCCCTGTTGCCGGCGACCGCGTCCACGAGCTCCTCGCCGATGAGAACGGTCAGGTCGTCACGGTGCTCGTTCCGCTTGCCCAAGCTCTTACCGCAGCGCCACGGCCCAGGTCCGTCCTGGCATGGCTTCGCTGCAGCCCGAGCGCCCGCCTCCCGGCCATGCTCGCAGCGAGCCAGGCAGAGATCACGCATGAACTTCTCGATGGCCTGCCGCAGGAACCGGCCACGCGCTACGTCCGTGAACTCCTCGTCCATGCTGGGATCTTGCCGACGAGGCAAGAGAATCTCGTCCAGCTGGAGCTGTGGTTCCGTGCCGCCGCCCAGAGCCTGCCCGCCACGCATACGGAGATCATTCGACCGTTCACTGAGTGGTTCATCATCCGCGATGCCCGCCGACGCGCAGCTCGCGGCCGGTACTCGACCAAAGCCGCGCACACCGACCGCAGCGAGATCCGAGCCGCGATCGAGTTCATGCAGTGGCTCGACGACCATCACCTCAACCTTCGGTCGTTGACCCAGGCCGACCTCGAGGTCTGGCTTGCCCAGGCCAAGCCGGCCCGGCCGCGCCTGACTGCCGCCTTCATCAGGTGGACGAACAAGCGTGGCCTGACCCGGAATCTGGAATACCCCGGATACCAGCGGCCGGCAC
The DNA here is from genome assembly GCF_053611045.1 of Streptomyces sp. NPDC054841. Classification (NCBI taxonomy): domain Bacteria; kingdom Bacillati; phylum Actinomycetota; class Actinomycetes; order Kitasatosporales; family Streptomycetaceae; genus Streptomyces; species Streptomyces sp. NPDC054841. The sequence continues at coordinate 5,864 of NZ_JBSGZO010000028.1, forward strand.
CAGCAACCTTCCTTGACGACGACGATCAGGCTGATCAACTACGCCGGTGCCTCACGGATGCGGCACTGCCCCTGGACCAAATCATCCCGCCGGATCCGCACGGCGCGATCGGCCTTGCCCGGTTCCGCAGAACTCTGGCCTGGCACGTCGCACGCCGCCCCGGCGGACTGATCGCCCTCGCCATCCAGTACGGCCACATGCGCACCGTGCTGGACGCCCGCACCTCCAGCGGCTACGGAACCCGCAGCCGCCATGGCATCCACAGCGTCCTCGACGTCGAGACCGCCCTCGCCGCGGCCGACACCGCCGCCCGCCTGCGCGAGCGCACCGCATCCGGCGAGAAGATCTCCGGACCGGCCGCGCGCCGCGCCCTCACCGCCGCCGCCCAGACCCCACGCTTCGAGGGTCGCATCGTCCCCAAGACGTTCACGAAGAAGGCCAGCGCCTTCCTCGCTCGGGACGGCGTCGTCCTCTACTACAATCCCGACGCGTTCCTGATCTGCGCGTTCAAGCACGACAACGCTCTGTGCGAGCCCGAGCCCGGCGCCACAGCCCCGCGGCAGTACGACTGCCGGCCCGGCTGCGGCAACACCGTCCGCACCGACACCCACGCCCGTCTCCTACGCGAACGCGCCGTCGAGATCGACCAACTCGTCGGCCACGCACCACACCCCATCGGCAAACGCCTACGCGCCAACGCCAACCGGCTCCGGGCCACCGCCGACGCACACGACGCCACCGCCCAACCGGCCCAGGCCCTTACATGAACGAGCCGCACCAGGACGAGCGCGCCCGCATCCGCGAGGCCATGGACCGGCTCCTCGCCGGCCAGGCCACGGCCTCCAACGGCAGCCTCACCGTCGTCGCCCTCGCCGCGGAGTCAGGCGTCCACCGCATGGCCCTCCTCAAACGGCACGCCGACCTGAAGAACGAGTTCTACGAACGTGTCCGCAACGAGACCCATCAGATCCCGGAACCCGAAAGGCGACTCCGGGAAACCGTCACCAAGCTCAAGAAGACCATCGCCCACCAGAAAGCCGAGATCGAGGAACTTCGCCGACTGGTCACCAGGCTCACTCTCGCCCGCGCCGTGCTCACTCAGGAAAGCGGCAGGAAAGCAGGCTGCACATCTTCCTCCGACAACGTCGTCCCGTTCCCCGGCCGATAGTCGGATCAGAACTTCATGTCGCCGCTCGCGGCAGCCCGAAGAAGGACCAAGAGCTTGATTGATCGATTCAGCTCGTAGGTGGGGGCTTTGGGCCGTTCTCTAGCCAGTTCGAGGTAGATTCCTACGGCTTCGCTGATCGCGGCCAGTGCCTCATCCTGCCTCCCGGAGGCGTTGAGGCATACGGAGAGGTTGTGCAGGTACTTGGCGAGATTGGGCCGCGACGCGGAGGGCAGCGCGGTCACCAGAGCGCGTTCGATCTCCACGGCCTCGCTGGCCGCTGCCAGTGCATCGCCCCACAGGCCGAAATCAGCCAAGGCACCGGTGAGGTTCGTCAGGCTGGACGCGAGCCCGGGACGATGAGCATCAGGCTGCGCCGCCGCCAACTTCCGGTACATCTCCACGGCCTCGCTGGCCGCTGCCAGTGCCTCGTCCTGCCGGCCCAAGTGGGCCAAGATACCGGAGAGGTTGACAAGGCAAACGGCGAGCTCGTGCCTGAATGCGTCGGGCCGTGTCGCAACCAACTCCCGGAAGATATCTGCCGCTTCGCTGATCGCCTCCAGCGCCTCCAGCCACCTACCCCGACGCTGCAAAACGGCGGCTAGGTTGTTCAGACTTCCGGCGAGGTTTCCCCGGAACTGATCGGGCCGCTTCGCGACCAACTCGCGGTAGATATCCACCGCTTCGCTGATCTCCGCGAGCCCCTTCTCCCAGCGCCCGAGGGCCGCCAGTTCTCCGCCATGGTTGTCCAAGATCGTGGCGAGGTGGCACAGCACGATGTCATCGGGCTGCTGTGCGGCGACTTTCCGCTGGATGTCCACTGCCTCGCTGGATACGGCTAGTGCTTCTTTGGTCTGCCCATGGTGGCTCAGCAGGACGGACAGGTTGTTCAGACTTGAGGAGAGTTTCGGCAGGTACGTATCGGGTTGTTTCGCGGCCAGTTTTCGGCGGATCTCCACTGCTTCCCGCAAGGCGGCCAGTGCCTCGTCCCATCGCCCCAACCTCTCCAGCCGGCCAGACAGATCGTGCAGAGCAGCGGCCAGGGCGGGCCGGGCTTCGGGATCACCGTGGCTGCGGGATCGGTGGTGGTCAGCGATGCGCTGGCTGAGATGGGTGGACCAGGAGCCGAGGCTGTAGGTGGAGGCGGGCAGCCGCCGGGCGAGCCGTTCCAAGTCCGCGAAAGTGGTGCAGGATGAGTCGGTGATCTGCTGTAGGGCCTCAAGGAGGGGGCGGGGTGCTTCGGCCTGGGTAGCGACGTGGACGGCCGGGCCGGCGAGCACGGCGGAGTGCCGCACGCACAACGCGGTCAGGAGCTGGTCAAGCTGCTGGTCGAAGACGGGGTGGGCAGCGGCCCGGGTATAGACGGTGAGCAGATGGGTTGCCTGGCGGTCAGTGGCGCCGGGAACGACGCGGTCGACCAGGCTGGGGCTGTCCAGCAGATGCCGGCCAAGGAATCGCTCAGCCAGCCGGTCCGGCTGCGGACTGCCCCACGGCGCGCCGGGTGTCGGAGGGTAAAGCGCGACAATCCAACCGAGTACGGCACCCAGCCGGTCGACTGGCTGGTCGGCCAGTCCGGGGACGCTGCGCAGGAGTCCTTCGCCCTGCAGGTGCGTTTCCGCGCCGAGGGAAAATGCGGCGGCCAGGGCGTCGGTGAGCGTGGCCATGGTCAAGTTCGGGTGCAGTCCGCGTGCAGTGGCGGCGTTGGTCCAGTAGCGGCGCTCGTGTGCCAGCAGCCGGTCCTCCACGCCCCGCCCGTCGACCGCCGGCGGCCCGCCGCCGGGGCCGTCGGCCCGCATCTGGCCTGCCGCGTCCAGGAGGTCGGCCAGCGCGGTCATGTGCAGGGTCAGTGCGATCTCCATACCGGGGCCGTCCAGAACCGACGGCTGGCCATCCGGGTCGGCTCCGCTTGCGGTGAGACGGGCGGCCAAACCAGACCAATCGTGTTCCTGCCAGCCGCGCACCCGAGGCAGCTGTCCCGCGTAGCTCCGCACGGCTTCCTGGTAAGCCTCAGCGCGGGAGGCTCCGGGCTCGGCTTCCAGCGCAGGCAGTGACACCGCCGCGGCACCGTCCAGCAATTCCTCAGCGACAGGGCTAGCGGCCTGCAGCGCCTGCCACCAGTCGCCGGCGGTGCGCGCCAGCAGAAGCAGCTTGAACGGTTTGGCTCCCCTATACCGGGCGGCGGTTTCCAACAGCGCGGTCACCTGCGCTGTACGGGTTTCGGCGTAGTCGACCACGATCAGGAGCGGCACGGCGGCGGCCGCCAGTGCAGCCAGTGATCCGCCGTCCGCGTCGGCACGTAGCCACAGCGTGGTCCAGCCTTCGGCGGCCAGCACGTCGGCCAAGTGCTGGGCCAGCCGGGTCTTGCCCTGCCCGCCGGGGCCGTGCAGCAGCCGGGTGCCGAAACCCGCATCGTTGCAGAAGGCACGTAGATCTCCCAGCACGGCCGTTCGGCCACGGAAAGGCACTACCCGGCGGCGGGCCCGCAGGAGGGCAGCCGGCGAAGCGAGCAGCTCTTGGGCTGCCGGTTCTGACGGCTCCGCCATCTGTTGCCACTCCACCGGTTCCAGTATCACGCCGGTCTCCGGGCCGTACTCTGCCAGGACAGCCCGAAAGGCAGCGTCCCGCATCAGCACCCATGCCGGTACCGCCTCCAGGTGGGCGTGGTTACGGTCGGCTGGGTCGCAGGCGATGACACCAGCCAGCAGATCACCACAGAACAGTGCAGCGCCCGACATCCCGGCCCACGGCGAGCCCTCGTCGCCAGATGAGGCCGGGGGATGCTGGTTCAGGCTCATCACGTACCTGTTCCCGACGTAGCGGTCTCCAGGACTGAGAGTGCCCGAGGGTTGAAGTGTGTCCACGGCACGGCCGGACCGCTGCACTACCTCCGGAATTCCCCATGCCTCACACGGAGTGGCGGGACGGTGGGTGACCAGACGGCCCCAACGATCCCACGCTCCCGGTGGGGGCACCCAGGACGGGTCGTCGATACGCAGTAGAGCTGCGTCGTCGCGTCCGCGCGGGATACCACGCCAGACAACGGTCGCGTGCCAGGACGGCCCCTTGCCCGGCTGAAAGAGCGATACGGCGCCGTTGCGCTCGGGCGTCACATGGGCGGACGTCAGCACCAGTCGTGGACCAACCACATACCCCGAACCGCGACTTCCGTCGTGTTCGACCGCTACGACCCGCATCCGGTCCATCCAGCATCCCCCTGGTATCTGTGTCGCGGTTGTGCTCAGTCCTCAAGACGCGCGGAAACGTCTCCCGGCCCTGGCTCGCGGCCGACGCCGCCGTGGACGAACCAGTCGCCACCGTCAGGCCGCTGCGGGGTAAGCGTGACCATCACCCGGTGCGTGCGGCCTCGTGCCAGCGCCGCTTCTGCCTCGCCGCTCAGCACCCACGCCTTGAAACCCGCCTTCGCTTTGGCATCAGCTCGCAGTTCCACTGCGAATTCCAGTTCCACCGGCCCTACAAGGAAGGTCAGATCCGCACCCGCCCCGCGCGCCGCAGCAGCCATCAGTTCGTCCCGCACTGCAGCCACCGCATCCGCCAGTTCGATCTCTTTCACGCCCCGCCCCTTTGCTCCCGCGTCTTGGCACCCTGCGTACGCCTCCCGGGCTGGGATGCTCTCGCAACTCACCGTACCCACATGGAACTTGGTCCGGCGTCGCGTGTCACGATTCCCAACACAGGCGGTTCGCAGGACCACGCGGCGGAGCCCCGCCACTGCGCGTCCATAGAGGAAGTCAGGAGCTTCCGGAGACTGAACAGAAAGACTTGACGGGGAAGACGACTTCCCTGTCAAGTTCTTCTGTTCAAGTCGAGCGAGTCCCGACCGAGCCGTGAACACGGTCGACTCTCTGCCTCAGTTGGTGGACGGGGCGCAGGCTGCGGCGCTTAGCGGCAGGCTCTTCGAGAGGGCTCGGGGATTCCAGCCGGGGAGCTGGATCCCCCGAAGAGCAGGGGCGCCTCTGCCTGCCTCAAGTACTGTGACTCCGCATGATCGAATCCGAGATTGAGATCAGCGAGGATCTGGTCCGCGGCCTGCTGCGGGACCAGCATCCTGACTTGGCCTCGCTGCCCATCCGCGAGGTGGCGGGTGGCTGGGGCAACCAGATGTGGCGCCTCGGGGACGAGTTGGCGGTCCGGATGCAGCGGATGGACACCAGCCCAGATCCGCAGCTCAAGGAGCGCCGGTGGCTGCCGACCCTGGCCTCGCGCCTGCCGCTGCCGATCCCGGTCCCCGTGCGGGACGGTGCGCCGTCCGAGCGCTTCCCCAAGATGTGGACCGTCATGACTTGGGTTGAGGGCACGCCGCTGGACCACGGCTCGGTCACCCGCGGCGACCATGCGGCCGACATTCTGGCGGCCTTCCTCAAGGCGCTGCATGTGGAGGCGCCCGCCGAAGCACCAGACGCCTCGGACCGCGGCGGTCACCCCAAAGAGTGCACGGAGGGCTTCGAGCACTTCCTGCGGGCCGTGGACCTCGGCCGCTTCGCTGAGGACGGCATCCGGGCCGTGTGGGACGACGCGGTCGCGGCTCCCGGGTGGGAGGGCCCGCGAGTGTGGGTTCACGGCGACCTGCATCCCGCGAACGTCGTCGTCGCGGACGGGACACTGGCGGGCGTCGTCGACTTCGGCGACGTCTTCGCCGGCGACCCGGCCTGGGACCTTGCAGCCGCCTGGCTGCTGCTTCCCGCGGGCGGCGCCTCGCGGTTCTTCGACAGCTATGCGCAGGCGAGCGAGGCGGCGGTCCGACGGGCACGTGGGCTGGCCGCAATGAAGAGCCTGTTCCTGATGCTGATGGGCCAGAACGGGGACCGCGGCCTGCCCGGCGGCAAGCCGAACTGGGGGCCCGCAGGCCGGTCGGCGCTTGATCGCGTCCTGAAGGACCTTTGACCGCGGCAAATCGATCGACCAACGCAGGGATGCCCCGGCCTCTGGTGGGGCCGGGGCAGCTGCGTGAGGTTGTGGGTCAGCGGGCGCCGGGGCGGAGCGGGTAGACGTTTCCGTGTGGACCTTGATCTTGCTCGGCAGGCTTCTGAAGGATGAGGACGGCGGCTGCCAGGGCGATCTGCTCAGCTCGCATCACGTACCGGCGGCTGTGCCTGTCGACCATGAGGCCAGCGAGACTTTGTCGTCCAAGACAGCGCCCTCAAGCTGCTCCAGCCCTTGGACATCCGGTGTGGTCACGGCGTCAAGTGTGCCCGGCGAAGCGGTCCGGGCTGAAGCGAATACGTGGCTTGAAAGGCCGCCTGAAGCGAAGGTGCGGGCCCCGCTCCATGCGCTGCCGTGGTCGCGTCCTGTTACGCGGCAGTTCAGGAGGTGACGGCGGGCGCGGGTTCGACGAGGCGGTCCAGGCGTTCGTACAGGGCGCGCACCATCCGGGCGCGGCCCTGGGCGCAGCGCGCGGTGCCGTCCATCTGGACGGACAGCCGCCGTTCGGCTTCCTCGATCACGACGTCGGCGAGTGCCCGCCGGGGGTTGTCTGTCGGCAGCTGCGCGGCGTGCCGCTGGACGTCGGCCGCGACGGCGCGGGCATGTCCGGTGAGCACCAGGGCGATCTGCTGGTAGTCGCGGGGCTGGAGCGCCGGCTCCGGTTCGGTCCACCCGAGCACAGCCTTGGCGAGCAGTTCGTGCGGCTCGCGGTCGAGGGGGAGTTCCGCATCGATCAGGCCCTCGGGGTCGTACAGGACCGTGTGTGGTGCTCTCGTGCGTCATCGGGGCCTCGCTGCTGGGGCGGTCTCGCTTGGGTGGCCGGCGGTCACCGCTGGGTTTTCGCCGCCGCCGTCCCCGTCGTCCTGGTCCTCGGTGTGGTGGGCGAGGAATCGGGCGAAGCCCCGGTCGGCGCGGGCCAGCAGGGCCGGGGAGGGAACGCCGTGCTGCGGCTCGGCCGTGGTGGTGTTCGTGCGTGCGCGCATGGCCCCGCCTCTCCCGGCTGGTGGTGGCGTCGATGTCTTCGACGCTACGGACGGTGCGGCACAGCCCTCAACGAAGTTGCGGATAGTTGCGCGGATTCACTCCAGGGCCTCGATCGCGGAGTGGATGAGGGCACGGGCAGCGTCGCCGTGTACGGCGGTTTCGGCCAGCCGGTGATGACGTGCCCAGGATGCGCAGACGGCCGCGGCCCGGTCCGGGAACGCGGCACCTGCCGGCGGTGCATGGGCCGCACCGATCCGGCGTCCAGGTGCACGTACTGCCTGCACTCCGGGCCGCTGGCCTCCGACGGCTGACGGCCTTAGCTGCGCGGCCCGTGACGCCGCAGTCGGGCCGTCGTTGAACTGCACGACTCCATAAAGCCGGGCCCCGGGGACGTAATGGCTGATCCCCGGGCCCCGTGGTGCTGCTTGAAGGAATTACTGCATCAGCGCGGCGAGGGCCTGGTCGGCCATCTGTACGCCCATCGTGGCCGCGATGGTGGAGCCGGCCTCCAGGAGCTTGTCCTTGAGCTGAGTGGCGAACTGGCGCAGGCGGCCCGGCTCGGGGTTCTCGGAGGTCGCTTCGTCGTGGAGGTCCTGGGCGACGCGCTCCAGCTCCGCGCGGTCCGTGTCGGACATGCCCAGGGCGGTGCTGACCTGACCGATGTACCCGGCGAGCTGAGCGAACAGCGTCGGGTCGATGCCGGCGGTGTTGTTCTGGGTGACGTTCTGCTGCTCGCCGATGATGACGCCCTGCGCGTTCGGCATGAAGTTGTTGTACGTGGTGCCGGTGCGCGCCGGGTTGGTGTGGTCTTGCACGCTTCCTCCAGACAGGGCGCAGCTGACGCCTTCGGGGGTGATGGCGACCGTGGCGGGATCGGTGTCAATGCGTTCGATGAGGTTGTGTTCTGCCAGGTAGGCGAGCGCCTGGTGCAGGTCGGTCGCGGAAATGTCGGCACCGGCGAAGTACGCACGCCTCACGCCGCTCGGCAGTCCACTGGGAGGCACCTGAGTCCCACGCTTCTGCGAGCGGGACCATGTGGTCGATGTCCAGCGCGGAGGCGGAGCTGACCCATTTCGCGTAGTCGTAGGACCACCACAAGCCTCCGGTGAGCTTGCAGCCGGCCGACACCGTGGGCGGGCTGGACAGCCTCGGCGAGCAGCACCTCTGCGCGCGTGTTACATCCGTCGCTCGGGTTCGCTCCGGCGTTCCAGTGCTTGAAGCTGGTGCGCTGGTAGCCGTCGCGGGATTCCGCGGCGAGCGGCAGGGAAGCGATCGCCGCGGATGAGTACGTCACGGCGGTGAGTAAGCAGATCAACGGCCCTTTGAAGGATCTGACTGCGGGACCGCATCCACAGCACAGTGAACTGACGCTTGCTGAGCCTACGTTCGCGTCAATCGCACGGTCGCTGCGTGTGCTCCTAGGCGATTTCGGGGCCGCGCCGTTCCCGCTGTCCGCCTCCGGACTGGGCTACGCCAACACGTTGTTCATCGCCACCGTGATGGCGGAACTGGACGCCGCGCGGAGTCTGATCTGACTGTGCTGCTGGTGGAGGAGCCTGAGGCTCACCCGCACCCGCAGCTGCAGACACTGCTGCTGCGCTATCTGCAACGCCGTGCTCGCGAGTCCCGGCGAAGGGTGCCGAAGGACCCGATGGAGCCAGCGGGTCACCTGCAGGTGCTGGTGACCACCCACTCCCCCGTTCTGTCGGCCGCGGCCAGTGTCGAGGACGTGGTCATCATGGCCCGCTGCCCGACCGTCCGCGGCCACGATGGCGAGCCGATCGGAGGCACTCCGATATCCAAGGGGCTCGTCGCCCAGGAGCTGGCGGATGTGCTGGGTGATCGGGCCCTCCCCTTCACGGTGCCGTCCTACCTGGCAGACGCAATTCAGTTCATCACCGTGCCGGACGGTGCGTCGTGACACCGGACGAGACCGCGGATGACATACAGATCGCGGCTGAAGCGCAACAGCGGCTCGCCGTGCAGGCGCCGGCACCAGCCTAGTGCCGGCCTGTCCAGGGGCTGGGAAGACGCACGTGATCACCCTGCGGCATCTGCAGTCGCCCACGCGGCTGCTGCGGCAAGGACGGGCCCTGATTTCGTTCACGCGGGTGGCACGCGACCAGATGGCACAGCGCTGCCGCCAGGCAGGGCGCAGCGATCTGCTGCATGCTCCCCACTTCGTCGGCACTCTGGATTCGTTCCTGTGGGAGTTTCTGGTCAAGCCGCTGCGCGCGACAACTGCCGGTGCCCCGGCTGCTGGAGTCCTGGTCCAACGTCAAAGCACCTGTGCAGGGCATGGACAGAGAGATCTCCCTGCACCGTTTCCCCATGGTCCTGGACCCGGCTGTCGAACCGGTCCGGCAAGGGGTCGCCTGGAACAACGTCGACCGAGACACCAAGCGGCTGCTCGAGAAGAGCGAGTACGACCGCGGGGAGTGGGAGGCGGCTGCCCTGAAGACCCGCGATTCATGGTGCAAGCTGGGGTACTTCACCGGGCACGAGGCTCGATACCTGGCTCTGTGGAACCTGCGCCGTCCAGGACGGGCGGCAAAACTGCTACCGCAGTCGCTCTCGCGGTTCGCGGAAGTAGTCGTGGATGAGGCACAGGACTGCTCTGGCGCCGACCTGGCGATACTTGAGATGCTGCACGACGCCGGGCTACCGCTCGTTCTGGTCGGAGACCCCGACCAGGCCATCTACGCTTGGCGCGGAGCACAGCCAGCAGCCTTGCAGCGCCTCGCCACCAAACTGACGTCCGCCCCGGTGCCGTTGACTGGCAACTGGCGTAGCTCTCCCGTCATCTGCCGTCTGGCCAGCACCCTGCGTGCCGGCCACCGGCCACCGGACACAGCCGTCCTCCGGGAAGACGACATCCCTGTCGTCGTCCTGCCGACACGGTTCGCGGGCACGGGCAGCAACCACCGGCACGCATCGACCAGTAACGGCGTCGTCGAGGCGTTCCGTGACGTCGCTCAGCAGTACGACATAGAGGCCGTGGACTGCCTGGTGACCGCCTACAAATACGCCACGCTGCCCGGGATCACACGCGAGAAGTCGAACACCAACCAGATCACCAGCCTCGCCTGGGCGCGCACCGTGACCCATACCGAGGGGGCCACGAGCGCCGAGCTCACCCGGGCCTGTGCCATCGCCGTACGTATGCTGTTCGGGTACTGGTTTCCGGGGGAGGTTGGCAGTGCAGAGAGGCTTTGTGCCGCGCATGGGATATCCGTGCAGCAGGCCAACCGCTCCGCATTCGCGTTCCTCCACAGTCTCCCCCCGCCCCACAAGGAATAGGCCAGCGATGTGTGGCAGGCGATGAAGGCATGGCCCGCACCCTCGGGTGCCACTCCGCATCACACAAAGGGACGCCTGGCCGGGGTGCCTGTCGTGGCCCGACAGGTCACGGCCACCGGCGTGCGCACCAACATCGTCCACCAGCTCAAGGGTGACGAAGCCGACGCCGTGATGCTGATACTGCCGGACGACGGCAACGTGCAGCGCTGGGCCCAAGGCGATCCGTCAGCCGACGAGCTGCTTCGCGTCTGGTACGTCGCCATCACCAGAGCCCGCCGCCTTGCCACCCTCGCTGTGCCTGAGGAGGAAGCCGAAGACATGGCCCAGATGCTGACCCAGTACGAAGTGCCCGTCAGGATCGTGTAGCAAGCCGATGTACTGGCCCACCGAGCCTGCCGCGTCCATGTCCTAGGAGCTTGCGCGACGCATGCAGTGCCTGCTGGGCCTGAGCTCATCGACGGCATCGCTCAAGCACAACAAGGTCGACGGCAAGGCCCACGGCAGCTTCGACATGGCGGAGGACGGCACCATCAGCCCCGCGCCCTGACCTAGGGCCAGCTACCCTCTCCTGACCTTGGCTGAGCGGTATCGGCGATCGCCACCGACCAATACCAACCCGTACCCGCTGCGGTCACGGGCTTCGGCTCATCATGTGCAGCGCGCCGATTCGCCTGGTGCCCACACTCTCCTTCTGCTCGGGGATGGGAGGCGCGCCGCTCAGTGCCGCCTGTAGCGCCCTGCACTGGGTCAGGAGTTCGTTGAAGACCGCGGGCCGCCCGGACGCCAGCGTTTCGAGGAGACCGATGGCCGTGCTCACCGAGGACAGCGCTTCCGGGCGCTTCCCGCACTCGTCCAGGCGGATCGCGCAGTTACTCAGTGACACCGCCAGGTCGGGCAGAAAGGCATCTGGAGTCGCCCGCGCCAGTCGTTCCCGGATCACCACCGCGCGCATGATCGCCTCCAGTGCCTCTTTCTGCCTCCCCAGCTGCGCCAGCCGGTTGGAGTGGTTGTTGAGCGACACCGCGAGGTAGGGCAGGAAGACCTCCGGGCGGGCGGCCGCAAGCTCCTCACGGATCTCCACCGCACGCGTACTAGCGGCCAACGCCTCCTCCCACCGCCCCACCCCCGCAAGATCCGCCGACAAGTTGTTCAACGACACCGCCAGGTCGGGCAGGAACTCCTCGGGACGGGCGGCCGCAAGCTTCTCCCGGAGTTCCACCGCGCGTGTGCTCGCCGTCTGGGCCTCCTCCCACCGCCCCAGCTCGGCCAGACGGATCGACAGATTGTCGAGCGCCCCGGCGAGCTTCTCGATACGGCCGGTGTCCCGCCGGCGCCGCAGCGTCCGCCACCACCCGGCGGAAGCAACGGATTGTGCGTGCTGATCGACCTGACGGCCGACGAGCGTCAGCGCGTGGTCGGCGAGCCGCTGCGTCTGATCGGGAATCGCGCCGTACAACTGGTCGCGCAGCTCGTCCGACAGCTGTGCCGAGGAGCAGATCGGCTGCAGAGCGTCCAGCAGCGGCCCCGGGGTCTGGGCCTGCGGGGCGATGGTGATCGCGGGCAGCGCGAGCGTCGCGGGATGGTCGCCGATCAGGCTCCGCAGCCGCTCGCCGAGCGCGTCGGTGCTCAGGGGGAGGGCGAGGGCCCGGGTGAGGACCGTCAGCGCGTGCAGTGCCTGCTCGTGGGTGGTGTGCGGCAGGACCGCGTTGAGAAGTTCGGGATGCTTCGTGAGCTCGCGTGCCAGATGGTGTTCGGCCAGCCTGTCCGGGTGGACGCTTCCCCAGTACGCACGCGGGGTGTCGGGCGGATAGAGGTCGTGGATCCAGGTCGCGAGACGCAGCCGGGTGTCCTCGGAGGTGTCGCGGAGCCCGGGGACGAGGGCGAGCGTGTCCACGGCCCGGGCCCGGGAATCCGCTCCCGTGAGCAGAGCGATGGTCAAGGCTGTCAGCCGCTGCTGCTCGGAACCGAGTCCGTGGTGGTGGGCGGTACGGCTCCAATAGGAGTGCTCATGGCTGAGGATGACGTCCTCGGGGCTGTCCTGTGCGGCGTCGCCGTCGCCGGTCAGCAGATCGGCGAGCGCGGACATGTGCAGGGTCAGGGCGTGGCCCGCGCCGTGGGCCGATACCTCGTCGCTGCCCGGCGCGGCCGGCCCGCGGGCGGCCGGTCCGTCCTGGCCGCCTGTGACGCCGTAGCCGGGAATCCGCGCCAGGGCTGCGGCGAGCTGCTGCCGTGCCTGTTCTCGGGCGTCCGTCAGCACAGTGCCGTCCGCCGCTTCGAGCAGCGGGAGTTCCAGCGGCCGGGCTGCGAGCGCCGCCCCCGGCGCGGCGTCCCGACGCACCTGCTGCCACCAGTCGCCGTCCGTCCTCCCGATCATCAGGACCCTGACGGGGTGGCCGCTGGGGTGGTTGGCCAGGTGGTTGACGAGTGCCGTCGTGAGGGCCGTTCGCGTCTCGGCATAGTCGACGATCAGCAGCAGGGGCCTGGCGGCCGACGCGAGCACCCGCAGATGCTCGGCCGACAGCTGTTCCGCCTGCGCCAGATGCCCTACCGCCCACTCCTCGGCCCCGAGCCGCGACGCCACTTCCCGGGCGAGGCGGGTCTTGCCCTGGCCGCCGGGTCCGGTCATCAGCAGGCCGGACAGCAGGTGGCCGGTGCGACACCACTCCAGCAGCGTGCCGAGTTCGGCGCGGGGGCGGAACGAGACGATCTCGTACTCCGGCCGCAGCAGGGATGCGGGTGACGCGGGTGCGAGAGCCGGGTACCAGGGGGTGAACACTTCCTGCATCTCGACGGGTTCGAGGACCAGGCTGCGGCCCGCGGCGTTCTCGATCACGCTGCGGAAGTCCGGTCGCCGGGCCAGCACATGGATCGGTGTCGCGGTCAGACGGCGGGAATCGAAGCCGGGGGTGTCCTCCGTGACGACACCCGTGACCAGCGGTCCGCAGGTGACGGCCGCCCCCGAGATGCCGTGCCAGCCCGCGCGCCGCGCGCCTGGGGCCTGCACACTGTGGTCGGGCCGGTGTCCGACCGTGATGAGGTACTGCTCCGTCCGCGAGCCCGCGGTCGGATTGATGTACCCGTCGACCTGGTCGATCTCGCGGTCGCTGCCCGTCGGCGTGAGGCTGTCCGGGAACCCGGTCGCCTGGCAGGCGACCCGTATTCCTTGGCCGACGAGAGAGCCGAACCGGACCGGGGCCATGCCCTCCGGAATCAATCGGCCGCCCGGCTCCCCCGCATCGGGGACGTCGATCAGGGCTGCGTCCATGGCCGCATCCGCCCAGACGACCTGTGCGTCGTACAGCCCTCCGCCGAAGAGCCGGACCAGCACCCGCTCGTACGGATAGCCCCGTTCATCGGTGAGGACGTGCCAGGCCGTAAGCACGAGTCGCCCGGCGATCAGCGTCCCCGTGCCGAACGACGCACCCCGCTCACCCGCGGGACGGGCCGCCCACACCTCGGCGAGACGACGACGGTCGACCCATGCGCCCAGCACGGCCGCTACTCCGGGGGCAGCTCATCGACCTGACTGCTGACCTTCGCCGGATTGCCCTGGGCATCGGTCGGCTGCAGAGTGATCTTCATCCGGTGGGAGTCCGCCGTGGCCCGACTAGTTCTCCCGCCGAGCGACAAGACGAACACCTTCGCCGTCGCGTCCCCCGCCTTCTCCTTGCGGACGTCGACGGCGAACTCCAGCTCCACCGGGCCCACCTCGAACTGCAACGGCTCTCCCTGCCCGGCGGCCATCGCTGCCTGCAGTTCGGCACGGACACCGCGCACGGCCTCCGCCAGACCCACCCACACCTCGTCCGGCACCGAGCACCCCCGCATCATGTGTGACGAATCATCAGCGCGCCCCACGCTAGCGCGTCAGCGCGAAGAGCGCCCCCGCTGCGGCTGCAGAGGGGGCGACGTCGGTACATGGACGTGGGCACAGGTGCGGAGCACGGGTGGGAGATGTGCTTGGGGGGCTCGAAGAGGGCGCACTGACGGTAAAGACTTAGCAATGCTCGTATCGGTTCGTAGCCGAGACCGGGGTACGCGTCGATGTCCTGCCCGACCGCGAAGCCGCCACATTGGAGGCGTGGCTGCGCGGGCAGAAAGGGATCGAAGTCGTGTGCCGGGACGGCTCGGCCACCTACGCCGAGGCGATCCGCCGGGCCCTGCCCGACGCGGTGCAGGTCAGCGACCGCTGGCATCTGTGGCGGAACCTGTGCGACAAAGTTCTGGCCGAGGTCCGCGCCCACGCCCCCTGCTGGGCCACCGTCAACCCGCCCCGGCCCGGCGGCGTCCGCGAGCAGACCACCCGCGAGCGCTGGCACAAAGTCCACGCCCTCCTCGACTCCGGCGTCGGCCTGCTCGACTGCTCCCGCAGACTGAACCTCGCCCTGAATACCGTCAAGCGCTACGCCCGCATCCCTGAACCGCCCGCGGATCGCATCGCCCCCCGCTACCGGCCCACCCTTGTCGACCCCTACCGCGACCACCTGCGCCGGCGCCGGTCCGACAACCCGGCCGTTCCCGTTACGCACCTCCTGCACGAGATCAGGGAACTGGGCTATACCAGCAGTGCCAACCTGCTGGTCCGCTACCTCAATCAGGGCCGCGCCGAAGGCGACCGCCCCGTGGCAACCCCCCGCCGCGTCGCCCGGCTCCTGCTCACCCACCCCGAGCACCTGTGGACCAAGGACACCGACCTGCTCGGCCTCCTCACCGCAGCGTGCCCGGAGATGACCGAACTCGCCCGACTCACCGGCGAGTTCGCCGCGTTCCTGACCCCGGCCCAGGGCAACGACGACAAGCTCACCCAGTGGATCGCCACAGTCCGCACCGCTGGCCTGCCCCACCTGCACAGCTTCTGCAACGGCCTCGAACTCGACCGCGCCGCCGTGAACGCCGGCCTCACCCTGCCCCACCACAACGGCCGGACCGAGGGCGTCAATGCCCGAACCAAGAAGATCATGCGGCAGATGCACGG
This sequence comes from Streptomyces sp. NPDC054841, assembly GCF_053611045.1. Classification (NCBI taxonomy): domain Bacteria; kingdom Bacillati; phylum Actinomycetota; class Actinomycetes; order Kitasatosporales; family Streptomycetaceae; genus Streptomyces; species Streptomyces sp. NPDC054841. The sequence goes on from NZ_JBSGZO010000028.1 coordinate 21,229, forward strand.
CCGAGCAGGATTCGACCTCCTCCGTCACCGCATCCTCCTGCAATGAGGAGAACGCACCGTCACCACCGACTACGGAGAGGAGAACGCACCGTCACCACCGACTACGGAACAGAGCCAATCGTTCGGTGTAACTCCCGGTCACGGACGATGCATCGATGACCAGTGAGAACGTGACCGAGCACGAGGCTGTCGAGTCGGCAGCGGCTGTGTCGGCGAAGGCCGTGGACGACCAGTTGATCGACGAGCTGGTGAACCGGGCCCAGGCTGAGGTCCTGCAGTTGGCGAGGGCGGGCTGCTGCAGCAGCTGACCAAGCGGTTGCTGGAATCGGAAAGTGCTTACAGACAACCGGGCCTGCGAAGTATCCCCCACTGGCGCGGGGTCAGGTGGGCGGCCCGTCCTGCGAAGGAACGCGCACGACCAGGAGGGCGACGTCGTCGTCGTTGTCCTCGGGACGCGCTCTTTCCATGAGGAGATCGGCGAAGCCCTCCAGGGGCCGGTGGGCCAGAGAGGCGGCATTCCGGCGCAGCCTCTCCAGGCCGTCGTCGAGAGAACGGCCGGGCGATTCGATCAGGCCGTCGGTGTAGAGCACCAGAGTGGACAGCGGCGGCAGGACGACCGTTGCATCCTCGCGGGGAATGCTGACGTGGGTGCCGAGAAGGAGGCCGTGCCCGTCCGTGAGGTAGTGGCTCTGGCCGTCGTACGTGACCAGCAGAGGCGGCGGGTGGCCGGCATTCGTCCAGCGCAGCGTCCACTGCCCCATGCCGTCCGTCTCCAGACGGCCGAGGATCATGGTGGCCATCTCGACCTCGGAGATGCGGGAAACGGCTTCGTCGACATGGCTGACCACGACGCTGGGCGGTTCCTGCTGCGACCAGGCATAGGCCCGCAGAATGTTGCGGAGCTGGGCCATGTCGGCCGCTGCGTCCAGGTCGTGCCCGACGACGTCGCCGATGACCAGGGCGAGGGCCTGGTCAGGAAGGTAGAAGGCGTCGTACCAGTCGCCGCCGACCTGGGACGCGTGGGGCGCCGGCAGGTAGCGGGCGGCCATCTCGAGGCCCGGTACACGGGGCATCTGGGGCAGCAGGTGACGCTGCATGGTCTCGGCGACCTTGCGCTGGCGCTGGTAAAGACGTGCGTTGTCGAGTGCCAGGCCAGCGCGGCGGGCGATGTCCTCCAGCAGCGGGATGTCAGCGCCGGTGAAGGATTCTGGACGGTCGGATCTGCCGAGGGTCAGAGCCCCGAGGACCTCTCGGAGGCCGCGGATGGGCGCGATGACCGCAGAGTGCATGTGCGTGCCGTCGAACAGCCTGCGCTGTTCGACGGCAATGCCGGAGTCGGGCGGGCCGTGGTACGTCTCGGGCGTCGCCAGGGTGGACCCCGCTCCCCGCAGCGCCCGGGACAGCGGTTGGGGAGAGGCCTGGGGAACCGGCGGCATGGCTCCCTCCAAGTCCTTGCGGCGCACCAGGCGGCCGCCCTCCTCGTGCGCAACCACGGTGCGCCAGACCTCGTCGTTGTCGCTGATCAGGTCGACGACCGCCCAGTCCGCCAGCAGAGGAACGACCAGCCGAACCAGACGGTCCAGCGCCTCGTCGGCATCCAGAGTGGAGGTGAGCTGGGTGGTGGTCTCGGCCAAGAGAGCCAGACGTTCCAGCTCCGACAGCAGCTCCATGGTGAGGGCCGGGGCCTGCAGCGACGGCTCGGTGGAATCGCGCTCGTGGAAGACCACCAGGGCGCCCACTTCGTCGGCACTGATGCGCAAGGGGGTCGTCAGCCAGGACATCGCCAGCAACGTCCCGTCACCGCGCTCGAAGTAGCCCAGATCCTCCTGCCGGGTGCGTCGGGCGATGAAAGCGTCCATCATCGCGCACTGGCTCCTGGGAATGGTCATCCCATTGCCGTCCCGGTGGAGGAAATCATGCGCATCCCGGCCCAGCAGGTCCTCGGCGTTGTGAGCCAGCAACGCCTCGGCCTCGCTGTTCACCGCGACGACGGCGCCGTCGGCGTCCACCGCGTACGCGCCGGCCTTGAGCCCTGCCAGCCAGCTGCCGAGCCCAAGTTGCAAGTCAGCACCATGCTCCCCGTCTCCCGCCCTACCACCGCGTTGCGCAACCACTTCTCCCGCACCTCCGCTCTCGCGCCAGCCCTGTCCTGCCCGCAGCCTCCGCGGCTCTCCCCGAACCCCGCCCGGTCCATGGGGCGCATCCCTGGGCCCCTGGATCAGCCTGTAGGGCAGTCGGAGGCGAGGAAAATGTACAGGGCTCGCCGGAACCAGGCCTCTTCTGGGCTGGGCACCTGCAGACGGTCAGCTCCAGAGGACGCTGAACGCTGACACTGGGGAGGACCCGTCGGGGCCGGGGCGCTCGAGAGCGTGCTCTTTGACGGGGCAGCAGAGTGCTGCATACCTGGGAGCCTGCGGCCGGTGGGTGTGCTGGGAGACAAGCAGGGGATGCGCGTCCTTCGGCAACGCCATGAATCGCCGGCGCCTGGCGTGGGCGTAGAGAGCAACGGCGACTGGGCACCTGTCGGCGGCGGCACCGGACGGGCGCAACGCCGTCACGAAGTGCCGTACGTGCAGTGCACCAGGGCGAGTTGGGCGGGCAGGGCGGAGCCTTCGAGGCCTCGCGTGCGCGGGACATGGTGTCGCCCCAGGGGTGGGGTCGGCTGAGTGCAGAAGCGGATGACGGTACGCAGAGTGGCGTAGGAGAGGGCTCGGGGTAGTGGTCATGCTCGAAGCGGACCACTCCGTCGTCGGGGTGTTGAAGGTCCTTCCAGGCGCGCTGTCCCGTCTTCCAGGCCGGCTGACGTGGGGCGTTCAGGCGGGCGCGGTAGCGGCGACCGAGGGCCGCGTAGGCCAGAGCGTGAGCGGCCTTACAGGTGACGGTGTTCGGGAAGCAGGTGGCGGCATCCTGGGCGATGGCGCGGTTGCAGGCGAGGTAGTTCGGATGCCGCTTGCGCCCGGGATGCAGGGTTCGACGCTCCTCCTTCGGCAGGAGCGGCTCGACCACCGCCCACAGCTCGTCGTCAACTTGCCACGGCTTCGGCCGCGCCATCCCGCACCCGCACCCCCAGATCGCCAGGCCCGAAGCAACCCAACCACCTCGAAGACCACTTGCCGACCGAGTGTCCACTCTCCGGGTGAGCACCGCCAGGCTCATCAGAACAGATCGGTTGCGGGCCAGTCGGTGATGCGCGCGGTGACCGTACGCCTGAGCTGGTCGATGTCGGTCCGCATCCCGTCGAGGTTGTTGTCGTTGCGCGAGTTGACCAGCACAGCCCATCCGATCTGATCCGCGGTGCGGACGAAGATCGCCGTCGTGCCATCCAGGTCGCCGTCGTGCCAGCGGGTCCCGCTGGAGTGAATTTTCCAGCCTTTGGCATATGCGACGGTGCCGCCGCTGGTGTCAACCGCGGTCGTCGGCGTGGACATGGTGGTGATCGATGCGGGTGTCAGGATGTCCTGCTTGCTGGAGAAACCATCGACGCGTACCAGGAACCGCATCAGATCGGTCGCTGAGGCGATCCAGCCTCCGTGCGCGTCCATGCGGGAGACGCGGAAGCTGTACGGGCTCACCGCACTCCCCTGCGGGGTGTAGACGACCTCGTTGCTCCGCCGGTCGGCGAGGGTGTCGCCGGCGATGTGCATGTCGGTGATGCCGCAGGGCACGAGGAGGTTCTGCCGGACGGCTTCCGCGTAGGTCTGTCCGGTCACCGCCTCGATCACCCTGCCGAGCAGGCAGTAGCCGAAGTTCAGGTACTCGTGGGTCGTCCCTGGCACATGGGTGAGGGGGGCGTTGAAGGTGGGAGGTGTCATGCTGTTGTGGCTGAGCATCCAGTCGATCAATTCACGTTGTGTCATGGTGAGGTGGCTGAACATCGGGTCCTGCGAATGGGCCCAGCCGCTGGTGTGCTCAAGGAGGTGCTGCACGGTGATCTGGTCGATGTTCGGGGCATAAGGCTGCATGCCGAACGTGGTGCCCAACCGCCCGGTCGGGCCGAAGACTCGGTCGCCCAGATTGAGCAGTCCGCGTTCGATCAGCCGGAAGACGGTGACTGCGGTGATCGGTTTGGAGACGCTGGCGATGCGGAACAGGTGACTGGTCGCGACGGGTACGTTCGTGGCCGGGTCGGTCACGCCGTATCCCTTGGCGAAGACCAGGCGGCCCTTGTTGCTCACAGCCACGGACGCGCCCGGCACACTGTGCGTGGTCATGAAGGTCGTCATGGTGTTCCTGATGAACGTCTCGTCATCGTCGGACAGATAGGGTTTGTGCCAGATCCCCGCGTACTGGGTCGCGCCGTCGGAGGTGAAGCCATTGACCTTGGCCGGTCGGAACCCTCGCGCCTTGAGCGCTTCGAACTCCGACTGGTACGAGGCGGAAGTCAAGTTCTGGTTTGCCTGCCAGGTGACCTCGGGTCCGCCTTTGATCCAGATTGCCGCGTACCGTGTCCCGCCGGAATCCGGATAGCCGCTGACCCGCCAAAGCACGAAGCCGTGCGCCTCCCAGTGTCCGCGTTCGGCCAGGAATTTTCCCGGGGTCATGCCATGTCGAGCGACCCATTCGGGCATCGGGGACTTGTCCCAGATGGCAGCGAACCGGAGTTGTCCACCGTCGGTGTAGCCGCAGACGTCGACCGGGCGGAACCCGTGTGCCTTGAGGTGGTCGAACGTCGTCTGGTACTGAGTCGGCGTCATCCCATGCCGGGCATCGAAAGCATGACCGGCGACCTTGTACCAGAGTGAGGCATATCGCGCTGTTCCGCCCCTGTCGTATGGGCTGACGGTGATGGGGCGGAAGCCTTGGCTGGGGAGGGTGCTGAAGAGTGCGTTGTGCTGGTCGCTGGTCTGGTCGTGTCGGAGCACCCACTCTGGCCCTGGCGACTGCTCCCACACCGAGGCGAAGTGGTCCGCTCCGTTGATGCTGTAGCCGTTAAGGTCGAGGGGACGGAAGTTCTGCGCCTTCAGCGTGTCGACCAGCGTCTGGTACTGGGTGGCGGTCTGAACGTGTCGTGCCTGCCAGGCGAAAGCCATGAGCGTTTCCCTTCGGTGTCGCGCTGGTCTCTGCCTCTCTGTCATCGGTTCCACACCACATAGGGAGCCGTCGCAGCGCGCAACCCAGGCGGTTCTGATGCTGGGACACTGTGGTTGCTGTACTTCGCTGCTTAGTGGTGAGTCACTTCCACCACGTGTCTATGATTTCGAGGCGTCCTTCGGTCTGACTCACGTTGGGGAAGTTGTGAGCTCCACCGTGTGGCGGCGGCGATCGAGTGTGCGGGGCGGCCGAGCTTGGTCCAGGAGGCCCCCCTGGCCGTCGTAGCGGTACGCCACCTCCGTTCGGGTTTCGTGCTCAGCCCGAAAATCGTTTGGTAGCTGACAGAGAATGCGGCACCGGGATCGCTGAATTCGGTAGCGAACCGCAAGATGCTTCGAACTGGCCCGGTGTTGCGCATGAAATTGCTATCGGACGCAAGAATGCGTGACGCGTCACGAACAGCCGTCACGAGCCGAACGAGTCGGTGATGTACATTCTTGCGCCCGGAACACGTCGCCGCATGTCGAGTTGTCCGATCCTGTTCCGGCTCTGGTACTCCAGTGAGACTTCGTCGGACCGTGCCTCCGGCACTCTGGTATCCCTTGTCGGCCCAAAAGGTGACGCCGGCCTCGGCGAGAACACCGATGATGTCGTGCCCGCCGGCGGCCCGGACGTCGTGGACGGCTTGGGGCTGGGCTCCGGCGTTAGGCGGCTCATGGCGGTTCGGGCGCACCGGTTGTGGCTTCGTTCACGTCCACTCGTGAACGGCGCTTTCTAGGGGCCTTCGCTGTGTCAGGGATACTGGGCCGCCAAGCGCAGCGCGTTCTCGGCATAGGTAACCTCGGTGAGCCGACGCTGATCGATGTACGGCCGGACCTTCGACACGATCGCGGGAACGCTGGGAAACAGAGCAATCACGTCTTCCAGCGCCACGAGCCTCCGGCTGACCAGGAACGCCACAAGCTCCAGCTTCTGGAGAAGATCTTCCAGGGCTTCCCTGTCTTCCTCACCCAGAGCGGCAGCGTCTAACTCACCCATCCGGAGACGCCTGCGCACCTTCCTCAACGGCTCCGCCTGATACTCCTGGTGAATGGTCACTAGCGAATGAAGCGCGCGCGTGTGCTTGGCTTCACGCACCTGTCCTGCGGCATACACGCAGGCAAAGATCACAACTACGGTGCTCAGAGCGCCACTCACGGCTTGAATCGCATCCCAGATGGCCATACCCCTCCCCGAATTGGACGAGCCTTCGCCTGCATACCCAGGGCTGAGGGTCACCACAACTGCCGGACGCCCGCGTCTCGGATCCGCCATGGTGGCCCCTCTCATCACGCAACGTCCTTGGGGGACACAGGAACACCCGCACCACCGCGGCGACCCTCGCGGCCGCCGCCCTCATCGCCCTCATCGCCCTCACCGGCTGCTCATCCGCCGAAGACGAGCCCAAGCCCGCGCCCATCACCCAGGACACGGCCGACAACAGCAACGTCGAGAAGGCCGCCGGCATCCCGGCCGAGCCCACCGGGGCCGAGCGCACCGCGCTCCTCGCCGCCCTCAAGGCCATCAACCCGGCGCTCGTCGCCGACGAGGACAAGGCCCTCGACAACGCCCGCAATCAGTGCTCGACCATCACCGGTGGCGGGAACGCAGACGCCAGCGCGAAAGCCCGGTTCAGCAACAGCCAGCACGAGGTGAGCGACACCGAGGCCCTCGCCATCAACACCGTGCTGAAGGCCACACTCTGCGTCTGAAGTAAGCGCCGTGGCGCCCGACCGGCAAGGGGGCGCCGTGGCCGGCCGCACCACCTCACCAACTCGACGCCCTCGGCATGATCTGGGACAAGCACCAGGCCGCCAGACGGATAGACGCAGAGACGGACCCGGCCCGGTTTTCCGTCCGGGCAGGAGGAGCAGTTCGCCACCTGGCTCAAGCGGGCCCGCAGGGACCGCAAGCTTGTCCAAGGACGCCCGGGCGCTGGCGGAGGCTCGCAAGGAGCGGGCCGCCAGCTTCGCCGAGTCCTGGCCGGGTACGCCGCCGACTGCCCATAGGTCGACGCCTACAACGGTGCCCGTGCGCCGCACGGCCGGTAGCCCGGAGCGGGGCGTACTGGCCGAGATAATGGCTGCGGTCGCCGGGAAGTCCGCCCGATGCCCGCACGGTACGAGCGGCAGCCGGAAGTCGATGTGTGGCAGCTGGTCTGCGGGGTGTGGCTGGCGGCCTGCTCGCGCGGGACGGGTGCTGGCCGGGGCGCGCGTCGTGGACGTCACCCGCCTCCCCGCGCCGCAGACCCGGGGCGAGGGGTACGAAAGCCCGTCGGCCTGGTCGGATGCGGAGCTGACGGTGTGGTGGTCGCGCGCGGTCGCCGAGACCTGCGCGCGGATGGAGAGCGACTTCGAGGCTGAGTCGGCGCACATGGCGGCACGTCTGCTGCTTTTCGGCGCCGCGACTACTTCAGCGACATCGGGGATGCCACCGGCCCCTCCTACTCCCCCGGGCGGTCATCGCCGCGCCCGGGCACATCGTGGCCAAGCTGGAGAAGGAGCAGGCCGCCCAAGGCAGGCACTACCCGCCCCGGTTCGTGGCCGCAGGTCCCGTCACCGGCCACAGCCGCACCGACCAGACGGCAGCCCTGAAGCTGCTGCGCACCGCCTACCCCGTGCTGCCCGGGGACGCCGACAGCGGCCCGGCAACGGTGTCGGAGGCGCCGAGGGGCAGCCGCGCTCGGGCCGCGGCGAGCCACCGGCTCGAGCGCGGCGACGCTGACGAGCGAACCTCCCGCACTGCGGCCGCACCGAGCGACGGCTATGGCTGCTGGATCCCGTGCGGGAGCGAGGAGACCGCGTTCCTCAAGGAGCTGCCCAGGTGGCTGGGCTGGCATGTGCTGCGTCTGGACATGTGGTGCGGGCACGAGGGTGCCGAAGGCGTCTGAGCGAGCTTGTACGGCGCGCGTGGTCCTGGCCGACACGGCCTACGCGGGCTGTTCGGAAGCTTCGGCCGGGCTGTCGTGGCCGGTCCACGTCGCCCTGCGCAGCTGCATCCGGGTGAGCCTGCGCACGACGAAGATGGCAAGCACACCGGCGGCGATGTCGAGGACGTCGGCGACCATCGTCAGTCCCACTGCCTCCTTGACCGGATCCGCCTCCTCGGCACGGGTGTAGTAGCGGGAGGCCAGATTGGTCAGCATCATGTCGCAGACCCACACCGTCCACCACACATTGACGATGGTCACCGGCGTGCGCGGTGCGTCGGGCACGTCGCGCCGCAACTCGCTCGCCGTCCAGATGTCCAGGGTGATGCGGCGCGGGAACCAGAAAGAGACGACCGGCAGGATCCAGCCCCACACCGCCCAGTGCCGAGCCTTGCTGTGAGCGTCGGGCGCGAAGAGCTCGGCGTTCTCCCGCATCTGCCGGAACCAGAGGATGAACACGATCGCGCACATCAGGAAAGTGATGGTCTGGATCACTCCCGCGATGCTGTAGAGGCGCTCGACTCCCTCCACCTCCTCGAGGCCGACCGTATGGAACCCCTCCTCGCCGAAACCGCCCAAAAGGCGGTAGTACTGCGCTCCCGTGATGACCGCGAACACGTCGGCCAGCATGGCCAGGCCGAGCAGCACACAGGTCGCCGCGGCAAGTCCGGTCGGCACCGGCACCCGGAACTCGGGTCTGGGCGTGAACGCGGGAAACGTGGACATTGAAAGACAACCCCCCACAGGTTTGCGACATCCATCCGAGCGGCGGACGCTCGCGGAACCTACGGGGAGAAAAGGCGAGTTGTCCATGCGGTTTGCCCGCGGGAGCGGAAGGCCGGCCGAGAACCCTTCTGATCACACGGGCGGCCAGGGCCCGGTCGGCGATCAGTCGCGTTGTCGGCGGGCCGGCCGCGTCCCGGCAGCGCAGAGGTGAAGCGGCTACGGGGTGCCCCCGCCCTGGCCCACCCGCCGCAACCGGCCGCGCGGAGGCCTGGCTACACGCGTGCGGGGGCGGCCCCGCACTGGCACACTCCCCCTTCTGACCTGGCGCTCCGTACCAGGTCCGCAACACCCAGGGGTGGGACTTTGACACGGTTCAGACATTCCACGGCCACCGCGATCGTGGCCATGCTGCTCGCCGGCTGCACAGGAGAGGGAGCAGCGGCACCGGCCCGCTCCACGACAACCTCGCCCACGCCGGCCGCGAAGGCCTCGCCGCCCGCGGCCCACAAGTCCATGGAGCAGATCCTGAGCGACATTCACCACGCCGCCGAAGGCATCGGTGAAGACCGCATCCGCTTCCTGGAAGACGGGAAGCAGATCACCCGCGAAGACCAGCTCTGCCACGCCAACGGTCTGGTCCTCACCCCGCACGTCCCCGGCCGGCCCGAACTGCTCCAGATGACCAACCGTCTCAAGGGCCGCGGCTGGAAACTCATCGGCGACACAGACCCCGTGCAGGACCTCGCCATCCTCACCTCCAGCTCCTGGCAGCTCGTCCTCGGCAACGCCAAACCCCTGCCCAAGCACCTCGCGGCCAGATCAGCCAGCAAAGGCATGATCGGCGTCTCCGTCATCGGCCGATGCCTCAAAGCCTGACAGGGACCTGCACCGCCGGCTGCCGGTCAGCGGGGCACAGCGAAGGGCTGCGTCGGGAAGAGCGGGCGCTGGTAGGCGGTGGGAAGGGCTGTCGCGGTCACGGCAAGGTCGTGCTGGTTGAAGCTGCGCTGCCCCGCTGGTGCCCAAGGAGCAGGCGAGTGCCGGTGGTGATCGGACGGTAGTCAGATCGCCCCACCACAGCAGGTGCGGATCACCGCCCGTGCGAGGGTCCACAGCGTCTTGCCCGCGATGCCGCTGCCCGCCGACCTGGCCGACGCCGTGTGCGACGTGCTGGATCCCGAGTCCGTTTTCGGCGCAAGCGGCCTGTGCGGGCCGTCGGCCGCCCGCCGTGACCGTGAGAGTGTCGTGCGTTGGCGAGGCGTCGAGGGCGCCGTGGTATCAGTTCCTGTTCCAGCGGAAGAAGAGTTGCTCTCCCCGCCCGGCTCCCAGCCCGATCAGCCGGCCGGTCAGGACGTAGCCGATGTCGGTGGTTTCTCCCGGCTTCAGCACCGTGAACCCCTGCCTTGCGTAGAACGGCTCAAGAGCCCGGCTGGTCTCGAATTCCCCGTAGAGCAGCATGAAGTCGAGCTGCCAGTACAGCTGGGTACAACGCTTGAGCAAGGCCGCGCCCAGGCCCCGGCCGCGGGCGTCCTCGGCAACCGCGAGGGCCTTGATCTTGGTGTACTTGAGCATGGACAGAAGGGCGTGCTGTTCGTAGCCGGCTTCGCTGACGGTCTGGAACACCATGCCGGGTGGAAGGGCAAGGAGTGCGCCGACCAGCTCGCCGTCCCTGTCCTGTGCGACCAGGGGAAGCGTCAGTGCCAGGGCAGCCTCCTCAAGACGGCCGCTGGCGGCTGCACGTGCCAGCGGTTCGGTCATCCCCCGGTCGACGCCCAGCAGCCCCTCCAGCAGCCACTGTCCGCACGTGCCTGCGGCCACCGCCTCGATATGGGTCTGCTCGACGTCGCCGGTAGCCGCCTGAAGCAGTGCGCCGAACTCTGGCTCTCCTCGGGCCGAGCCAGGCGTATGCGGGTCTGTGCGGGCCCGGTTAAGCCGTCCGCCAGTTTCTGCCGAGTCAGCCGCAACTGGGACTGGGGACGACGCTTCTTTGATTTCGCCACCTCACAGTGCTACCCGCGGCGGTACACCGGCACGCTGCGAGCGGCGCCCGCCCTCACCAGCCAGATGAATCTTGCAGTTCAGCCCTCCCCGGGAACGTCCCAGAGCCTCGTCGGCGCGGTGACGAACGGGCCGGTTACGCCGGCCCGGGATCCGCGGAGAACGGGGGCGGGCCCCTGCCGCGTGCTGATGGGCCGGGACACTTGATGCAAGCGGAAAGAAGAGGGCGTAAATGTTCATGCCGGGTCGGTCCAGGTAGGACCGCGGCCGTGACACGGACCACATGCCGATCAGCGTCGGCAAATTGGTTTGAACGTTGTCAGTGGTCCCGGAGAGGATCGGGGCATCCTCGATGAGTTCTGAACACCACCGCGGTCTACCGGTGTGACCCACCACCTGCGCAGGACACCCCCATGACGGAAGGCACCATGTCCCAACCACACGCAGCGCCCACGCTGTCACCCACCCACGTCACCGTCGTGCTGCGGATCCTCGTGCTGTCGACCTTCGTCGTCCTCCTCAACGAGACGATCATGGTCAACGCGATCCCGCGGCTCATGCGCGAGTTCGAGGTCACCGCAACGGCCGCGGGGTGGCTGTCAACGGCGTTCATGCTCACCATGGCCGTCGTCATCCCGGTGACGGGCTGGTTCCTCCAGCGCGTCTCGACCCGGAGTGCCTTCGGCCTGGCCATGGCACTGTTCCTCACCGGCACGGCCCTCGCCGCAGCCGCCCCCGCCTTCGGCGTGCTGCTGGCCGCCCGAGTGATCCAAGCCAGCGGCACCGCCGTCATGATGCCGCTGCTCATGACGACGCTGATGACCCTCGTGCCTGCGCAGGACCGCGGCCGGGTCATGGGCAACGTCACCCTCGTCATCTCCGTCGCACCGGCCCTGGGCCCGGCGGTCTCGGGTGTGCTGCTGCAGCTCGGGTCGTGGCGGCTGCTGTTCCTGGCGGTGCTGCCGATCGCCGGGGCCATGGCCGTCTTCGGCCTGCGCAAGCTGGTCAACATCGGTGAGCCGCGCATCAGCCCGATCGACTGGCCGTCCGTCCTCCTGGCAGCACTGGGCTTCGGCGCCCTCGTCTACGGCCTGAGCGAGCTCGGCGCCGGGGACGCCGCCCAGGCCCCCGTACCGCCGCTGGCCACGACCCTGGCTGGTGCCCTGCTGGTGGGCCTGTTCATGTGGCGGCAGCTCTCGCTGCAACGCTCCTCCGCGCCACTGCTGGACCTGCGCACCCTGACATTCCGCCATTTCTCCGTGACGCTCGCCCTGATATGTCTGTCGTTCATGGCGCTGATGGGCGCGTTCATCATGCTGCCGATGTACCTGCAGGACGTGTGCGGCCTGACCTCGCTGCAGACCGGGCTGCTGCTCATGCCCGGTGGCCTGGCGATGGGTCTGCTCGGGCCGCAGGTCGGCAAGCTCTACGACCGGCTCGGCGCGCCACGCCTGGTCGTGCCCGGCGCCGTGGTGACCGCGTTGTGCCTGGCGCTGTTCGCCCTCGTCGGCGAGCAGACCTCGCCGTGGCTGGTGCTCGCCCTGCACGTGCCCCTGAGCGCCGGCTTGGCGTTCATCTTCACCCCGGTCTTCACCTCCGGCCTGTCCGTGCTGCCGCCGCACCTCTACCCCCATGGCTCGGCCATCCTCGGCTCGCTGCAACAGGTCGCGGCCGCAGCCGGCACCGCCCTGGTCGTCAGCGTCATGTCGGGGCAGGCTGCCGCCGCGGCAGCCAATGGCGCGAGCACCACCGGCGCGCTGGCCACGGGTGTCCGGTGGGGATTCGGCGTCAGCGCGGTGCTGGGCGTACTGGCCGTGCTCGTCGCGCTGCTGGTCCGCACTCCGCCCGCGCCGCAGCTGCCCACAGCGTCCGGGGCACAGGACGAGAACGACACGACTGCAGACAAGACGGCGGGGAGTGCAGACGTGAGCCCGGCCGCCTGACTCGGCCACCGATGCCGGCCGGGGCCTGGACACCCCCACCGGGTGTCCAGACCCACCGCCGGGGACGTACGTCCCTCGACAAACGCGAGCAACACGGCAGGCAACACGCACCCGTAACAAAGCCTGGTGTCGATCCTCTGAGGCCCAGCCGGCTTCTCCAGGGCCTGCGGAGATCGGTGGCCAGGGCCGTGCGAGGCGGAGCTGGGCATAGGCGGCGATGACCCAATGCCGCGAAGTTAGGGTCCCGGAGACGGTGTCAAGGGGGCGTGAAATGCTCTGGGGCCTCTGCTATCCAGGGGATCGACCAAGATCTTCCCGAAAGCAGAGGGCTTCTTCGGGTGCAGCACCTCCACAGTGACCCCGTACACGGCGAACAGCCGCTTCAGCCAGCCCACCCCGAAGCGGGCCAGCCGATTCTCATGGGTGACGCGGACCACGGTCACCGAGCCGTCCGACACCATCGCCAACACCCGGTTGAGACCCGGCCGTTCTCCTTCAGGCCCGAGCCACGGTCCCGGACGACCTTGACGATCTCACCGGTCGAGGTGGCCCGCATTCGGCCTCCTGTGCCCCCAGAGAGAACTCCTGCCCGGACGAGCCGGACACGCGCACATACAGCAACTCCAGGCGCGGACGGGCGGTTGAGGAGTCGCTACCACGCTTCATGTTCTTCACGTCCACGGAGGAGAAACGGCGCTCACGGCCAACCCACGTGAACGGGATCTTGCCGTCCAACGCCCACTGGCGAAGCGTCATCGGGTGTATCCCGAGACGCTTCGCAGCCTTGGACATACGCAGCAACTCCACGCACACGACCATGCATGCACAACACTAGGGTTAACTAAAGAAGTTGGTCAGCCTTCATCACGACGCCGACGCCGGTGGTCACGTCGATGAACGGCGTCGAGGTGACCGGGCAGCGCCCGATGGAGTTCGTGACCGAAGCCGACGTCGTGCTGATCGGCAGCGGAGTGCAGACACGCGACGTGGTCGCCGACGACCGGGATCTCCAGGCTGCTGCTCGACCCTTCGCGACAGCTGATCGGTGCGCAGTGCTCCGGCGCGCTGGTGCTCGCCCGGCTCGGGTTGCTGGATGGCATGCCGGCTTGCACGGACATGAAGAGCCGGCCCTTTGTCGAAGCCTGCGACGTCACCGTGCTGGACGCGTCGTTCCACGCCGAGGGGAACATCGCTACGGCGGGCGGATGCCTGGCGTCCCAGTATCTCGCCACGTGGGTGATCACCCGAACGCTCGGCGAGGACGCCGCACGCGACGTCATCGACTACGTGGCTCCGGTCGGCGAAAATCGGGAGACTGTCGAGCGCGCCATGCGTGCCGTCCACGCGGGCGAGGTCGCACTGCCCTGACGCCCCGCGATCAGCCTTTCGAGGCCGCCTGCCCTCATGGCGACGGCTCCTGGGCGCATCGAGGGCGTGGTCTTCAACCTCCGGCTGCCTCGTGACAGCGACGGTTGATCGCCCGGCTCAGACCCGGTGAGGGGTACTTTTGCCGGTCGGCATGATGGCCGTCATGGAGAACGTGGTCGAGAAGATCAAGGTCTGGTTCCGGTTCGTCCCTCGCGAGGGGTGGTTCGCGCAGGACACCGAGGGCCTGTGGGCGACGAAGCTCGGTGATGACACAGCCCGTGTGCAGAACGCCCCCTTTCTTCAGGACGGGGTGGCCGAGGGCGACGTAGTGCGGTACCAGACCGACTCCGATGGGTTTCATTGGGCTGTCGGGCGGGTCAGTTCCTCCGGCAACTGCACGATCCGTGTTGTGTCCGTGCCCACCGGTCCCCTGGGGCGCAGTCCGCAGGCGGTGCATCAGCGCCTTTCGGCGTTCGGGCTCGGAGGCGAGGTCTTCGGTGAGGACTTCCCGATGGTGGCCTTCACCGCACCGGCAGGCGCGGACTACGCCGGGATCAAGGCCCTTCTGACCCGAGGGCAAGAGGAAGGATGGTGGCACTACGAAGTCGGCTGTGGCACCGACGAATGGTGGAACGCCTGACCTCTGCTGGACTTCTTCGCGGCGAACCGGTGGCACGTGCCGGCTCGAGCACTGCCTCGAACCGGAGCCGTGCTCGACTGGCACCCCGCCCCCGCCATCATCCCGACGGACAGCGGCTGTGCTGGACCAACCGCACCGGCTGGCACCCCATCCGGCCAGGCGGCGCCCCTCCCCCAGACGGCTGACGAGCACGACGGCAGCATCGTTTCTCCGGTGAATCTCACCACCCGGCCGGACGAGCACGACGAGAGTCGGCTGCGGTCAGAGAGTGAGCAACCGGACGAGCAACACCACCAACGTGCCCGCTGTGAACACCGACCCCAACACGGTGAACAGCAGATCGACCGTCGCTACGTCCCAGCCCTGGATCGCAAACCGGCGGGGATCTTCCGGATCGTATCGGACCATGACCAAGGTCCCCACGCCGAAGCCGCCTCCGACGGAACCGCGGCCAAACCTGGATGAGTACTCGCACTCGCGGCCGTCCCGGGTCGTCCAGGCGGCGACCGGATGGTAAAACGTGGCGCCTTCGTCGCCTCGGCTGACTTCATGGCGGACGATCCGACCCTGTGCGGTGACACCTGTGCGACGAAGCGCGCTGGCGCGGCGGAGTCCGTACACGCCGAAGCTGAGGAAGACCACGCCAAGCGTCAGCGGGATGAGCGAGAAGAGCCATTCGCGTTGCATGTCTTGTGCGACGCGTGCGTGAGGGTGTCGGTTGCGAGTGGGGCGGCTGTGGCAGCCTGCCTGCCACCACTGTTCCGCGCCCCGGTTTTTGAAGTCGAGGCAGTCGAAGACGACGGCGACATCCTCTTGCCCGTACGGCGCCTGACGCAGGGCCGGCAGCACATCGAGGATCGCCTCACCACGCGAGCAGCCGGGCCCGTTCGTGCGAGTCGCCCCACGGCGGCGGGTCGTTGTTGCGAAACTCCTCCGGGATCTCGTCCGAGCAGAGCAGCGTGCCCGGGACCGGGTGGTCCCAGCGGGCCTGCCCGCTGACGCTGCCCCGGTTCAGGCTGGCATTGACACAAAGCTCGCCTGCGATGAGCGACCAGGGCGTACGGACCACACGCTGGCGCGCGAGGTCGACCACGGGGACGCCAAAGGCCTCCAGGGAAAGAGCGGTCGGCTGCGCAGGCGCGATGAAAGCGTCGGTCCAGATTCCCATGCCACGGTTCTCACAAGGCGCATCCGCCCAGGGCCAACGCAAATCAGCCCGCCCGCCCGGGAGACGGGCACGCGTCACGCCAGGCCGAGCATCTGCCCGATCACTACCGACAAGCTCCAGCAACTCGCCGCCCTCGGACTCGACTGGGCAACATAGGGCTGTCGACAGCAACACCGGCGTCCGAGCCCAGCCGGGCTGTTCATCAACTCACGGAGGATCCATGGCTTTCGCTGCGAACAGACGCGTCATTTCTCTGGCACTCGCAACCGCGGTCCTGTCCTTGTTGCCCGTCGGGCACGCGAACGCTGCCACCTATCCGACGAGTCAGTACGCGGTCCCCTACGGCCAGACCTACACCAAGGGAACCCTGACCTGGTACAACAGGTCAGTCCAGCTCACCGGGGAACAAAAGTCGGTCAGCACATCGAGCTGCCGCCTGACCTACGTTGCCGCCTACCGCTCCGACGGCGGCCCCAACTACACACGACTGAGCGAACGCACCACCAAGCCGGTGTGCGGCAAATCGATCGACATCTCCGTGACCGTCCCCGCCGACGTCGTCGGCGGAGCGGACTTCCTGTACATCTGCCTGGACGACACCCTCAACCACTTGAACTGCCTGACCTTCAACAGGCCATAACCGCATCGCCCTGGGCTGCGCAGCCCTTGGTGCACACGGCGGCACCGGCTCCGCGACAGTCCCCAGGGCCCACCCAGAGCGGCTGGAAGACGGCACGGAAGCCAAGCTCGGGACGTTCCTGGCGAACACGAAGAGCAGGCGTGCCAAGCTCACCGCCGACAAGCTCCATACGCTGGCCGGCCTCGGTCTGAGTGGGCAGCGGCGTAGCACGGTCAGCCAGCCGCGGACCACCACCTCCCGAGGCCTCGGGACCGTCATGGTGTCGAGCCCTCGGGAGGTGTGGTCCGCCATGGGACAGTTTGTCGCGGCCGCGCCCGTACCCTTACCGCCCAGCTCGCCCAGCGCTGGGGCACCCAACGCCGACGACGGCACGACCATCTGGTCCGAACAACCTCTCCATCCCGCCGGACCCGAGCGGGACGACCTCCGCGGCCCCGACGACTTCGCGGACTTCGACGACTTCGCAGACCTCACCGGCCTCGAGAACGCAAGGGCCCCCGATCCGACGCACCAAACCCGCAGAAACCGGCACCAACTCATGCGATTCATCCACGCCGCGATAGCATGATCCCGCGTTCCGCACCAAGGTGCGCCAGCCTCGCCGAGCTCCGGTCCTGAAATCCTCGAGGTCGCCGCATGATGCCGATCCGATCGAGCACTCGTGACTGACGCGGCCTCGCGTGCGGAGCAACGGGTCGCGCGCGTGCGAGACGATGCGGCCGGACGCTACGCGCTGGCGCAGGAGTTCTACCGGCTCGCCACGGGAGCCCGCCACCGGTACGGCTACGCAGAGCTGAGTTTCATGCGCTGGTCACTCGCCCGTGGCGTGCTCGCACCGGAAACCTCCGACCCGCCGGGCAGTGCCTGGTGGCGCGCCGTCAACGAACGGCTGCTGCGGGACAAGACCGAGGCCCATCTGCTGTCCGCCGGGGCCTCGGGCACAGCCAGCGCCCGCAGCGTCGAATACTGGATGGACTTCATCCGCACGCCCCGACCCGGCCGCTGGTACCGCGCACACAACGCCAGCATCGTCGCAGGCTACCTGCAGCACGAGGATCTGGCCGCCGGCGAGATGCGGGTGGAGCGATTCATGATGAACGTCGCACTGCTGCGCGTCCTGTTCACCCACGCGATGCTCGTGCAGCCGCGCCTCGCGCTCGGCCGGCTGGCCGCCCTCGGTCCTCTGATGGCCGACCCGCGCCACCGGGCCGTCAAGATGTTCCTCGACCTCGGCCGGTCCTTCCCACCCCAATACCCGGTCACCACGCCCATCGAGGAAACCGTCCTCGACGAACACGCCCTCGCCCGCATGCTCGACTACGGTGTGATCGCCCCACGGCTGCCCGCACTCTACGAGTTCTCGGCCGCGTCGCTCAACCAGCCGCGGCTGACAGCCCTGCTGGACGACGGCGTACCGGCCTACGTATGGCCGCACGCGGACCGGCCGATCTGGTTCATCGGCAACACGGGCCCCCACCTGCGCGCCATCGCCCGCGCCACCGGCGTGCGCCTGCTCTGGGAGCCGTCGCCGTTGGCCCCCGCCCGCCGCAGACCGCACCGGTGACGAGCCGCACCGCACCGGAGTCCACGGCAACGTTCGTCGTCACGCAGCCCCAGCGCAATCCGCGATCCAGGGACTGTCGTCGATGCGATCCTGGTCGGTGGATCATGGTTGGCTGATACGTCGCCATGAACTGCCCGGTGCCGAAGGGGACTTCGTGCACCCGTTGCTGCCCCGGGACGTCGACGGGGCGGCCCCGGCCGGATGACCGGACGATGCTGAACCAAGAGCCGTGCCCGCTCCGGCCGGTGGTCGCCGGACACGATATCGGTAGCCGGATCGCGGTCGCGATCGCCCGGCTGCGACCGGATCTCATCCGCGCCCCGGTGCTGACGCCGCCGCTGCCGGGCATGGGTGAGGCGTACTTGGCAGCGTCACTCGCAACCTCGACCCGGACCTCGCAGGGTTCGCCGGGACAGGACAACGACCTCACCAACCCCGGCACAACCTGCCCCCGCGGCCCGTGTACCGGTGCGGCGCGAAGGCCGAGCAGGGAACGAACGCCCCGGCCCAAAGGCGCTGGAGCCACCTGCGCGGGCCCGTGTCACCGGCATCTCGTAGGCTCCCGGCCATGAGCGACGGGGAATCCGGCAGACGGGTCATAGACGGGCGCTTCGAGCTGGAGGCGCGGCTCGGTGGCGGCGGCATGGGCATGGTGTGGCAGGCGCGCGATCTGGTCCTGGACCGGGCCGTGGCGCTGAAGGAGGTACGGCCGCCCGATCCGGGTCTTGCCGAGTACGACCCGCAGGGCGCGGCGATGCTCCGGGCCCGGGTGCTGCGCGAGGCACGGGCGCTCGCCCGTGTCGACCACCCCAATGTGGTCACCATCCACCACGTGGTGGACGGCGGGGAACACACCTACCCGTGGCTCGTCATGGAGTTGGTGACCGGCGGATCGCTCCAGGACCGGCTCGGGAAGGGGCCGCTGGCTCCCGTCGAGGCCGCCCGGATCGGCCGCGAGGTGCTGGCCGCGCTGCGCGCCGCGCACGACGTCGGCATCCAGCACCGGGACGTGAAGCCCGCCAACGTCCTGATGAGGCCCGACGGACGTCCCGTCCTCACCGACTTCGGCATCGCGGCCATCAGGGAGTCGACCGCCCTGACCGCGACCGGATCCGTCATCGGCACGCCCGACTACATGGCGCCCGAGCGCATCTCCGGCGACGAAGGCGGCCCGGGCTCCGACCTGTGGTCGCTGGCGATGATGCTGTACGTCGCCGTCGAGGGGCATCACCCGCTGCGCAGGGGAACCACCCTCGCGACGTTGGCGGCCCTCCTGAGCGAGGAACTTCCGCCTCCCCTCCAGGCCGGAGTGCTGACCGGCTTCCTGAGCACCGTGCTCGTCAAGGACCCGGCCGGCCGGGCGGACGCGGAGAGCGCCGACCGGATGCTCGCGGAAGCGGCCGCGGGCCGGGACACAGCTCCGAATCCTCCGACTGCTCCGGGTGCTCCGGGTGCTCCGGACGGGGCGCGCGGGCCGGGCGGGGCCACCTCGTACCAGTTGGCCCCTCCGCCGGGGCCGACGACCGCACCCTCCACACCCTCCGCATCGGTCGCACCGGTCGCACCGGCCGGGTTCGGACCGCCGGCGGGCTTCGGGCCGCCGGTCGGCTTCGGACCGTCGGCTCCGCACGACGCCGTGCCCGCTCCGGCCGGGCCGCCGACCCCCTACCCGGTGGGCCCCACACGGCCGACGCCGCCGCGCCCCGGCAGCCGTGCCAAGCGCCGGGTCGCGATCGCCTCATCCGTCGCCGGGACCGTGCTGGCAGGAGTCCTGGTGTGGACTGTGCTGCCGGACGGAGGCGGCAAGGACGGCAAGACGGCAGCCAATCCACCCGGCTCGTCCCCGGCCAGGACGAAGGACCCGACTCCCGTACTGCCCACAGCGTCCCGCGCGGCGCCGGCGCCCCAGGCCGACGCGAAGACCGATCTGCTCACCCCGGACGGCATCCGGACGGCGGTGAAGGAGATCAAGGCCACGACCGGCACGGACCGCGCGTGCGACTTCACCGTCTACCGGGACTACGTGTCCGCGGAAATCATGGTCAAGGGCAGCGACACCAAGTACGACAGCTACACCTACCGCCCGGGCCAGGGCGTCCAGAAGGGCATCATCAGCAGCGCGCTGATCGGCGGCGAACGCCCGTTCAGCCTGGACGATTTCGACTGGGACGTCCTTCCCGCCCTGCTGAAGCGGGCGGAGAAGGACCTGAACGTGAAGCGACCGACCATGCGTTACGTCCTGGTCCGCCCTGCCGACGACACGTTCGACACCCCGCTGGGACTGGCCGTCTATCTCGCCGACGACCACGTCACCGGCTACCTGGATGCCGACCTGAAGGGCAAGGTGACCCGGGTGATGCCGGCCCAGAACTGACCGGCCTGCCCGCCGGGCCCGGCGGCGTGGTCGACGAACGCCACCCGGGCCCCGGGGGCCATGGTGAGACCGGGCCCTCGGATAGAACACACCCCGATGCCCGAGCCGATGCGCCGCGCGGTCAACCATCTGGTGTCCGAGGCAGTCGCCCCTCGCCAACCGCTACGCCCACAGGACGCTCAGAGCGTCTGGCGTCGCTGGTCAGCGGCGTAGCCGCCACGTCGCATCGGGCTCGATGCGACG
>NZ_JBSGZO010000029.1:0-41669 GCF_053611045.1 Streptomyces sp. NPDC054841
GCCCAGGCCGCGTTCGCCGCGGCCGCCCTGCCCGTGTTCACCGGCTTCTTCGCGGCGGCGGTCGCCTCACTGGCGTACCGCCGCTTCAGCGGGTCGGTACGCGCTGGTTGAAGTAGGCGTCCTGGCCTGCCCGGCGGTAACCCTCCAGGCCCGGACCGTCGTTGACCGTCAGATCGCAGCCCGGGCCCGGCACCGCACGGTTCCAGTGCACCATCGCCTTCACCTTCGGCAGGGTCCTGGCGACCTGAGGGATGGCGGTGTACCAGTCGCGCCGGCGGTCCGGGTCGGCCGGATCGGGAACGGTCGCGAACTCGGCCAGCATCAGCGGCTTCTTGTCGGAGATGTTCGCGATGAGCCAGTCGTAGGTGGGCCGCTGGCTGCGGTCGAAGTCCTTCCAGTCCGTGGTGTTGTGGCAGGTGAAGTAGTTGTACTGGTCCATGGCGAGCCAGTCGACGTAGTCGTCGCCGGGATACAGCTGCTTCATCAGATCGGCGCTGCCCAGATATCCGGAGACCGTCCACACCCATACGACGTTGTGGGCGCCGAGCTTCTCGAAGCGGTCCCGCAGATGGCGGTAGGCGGCGACGTACTCCTCGGGGCTTCCCGCGCCCTCCTTGATCCGGGCGTCGACCTCCTGGTCGAAGGAGAAGAAGACCCGCTTCCCGTACGCCTTGATGCGACGGATCTGCGGGTCGATGATCTCGGAGTCGTACTCCCCGGACGCGATGTTCCTCCAGCCGAGCTGGGTCTCGGTGTAGTTCTCGTGGTGCGGTTCCTTCCACACCGTCGACTCCCAGGCGAGCATGAGCATCCGGTCCCTGCCCAGCTCCTGCTCGTCGGGGGTGAGCAGCTGTCCGTCGAGCTCGTTCCCCGACATGTCGTGGTACGTGTACACGAGGTCGAGCCTGCGCCCGATCTTCTTCTCGAACGCGCGTACCGGTGCGGTGAGCGATCCGTTCCTGTCGTACGGGATGTACGCACCCCACCAGGCGCCGCAGCGTGGAACCAGCTTGTCGTCGGGGGCGCACGGACCGGTGATCGCCTCCCCCGAGACGGCGTTCCTGGGTAAGCCCTCGTCCGCCGTTCCGTCGTCGGCGGTGGCCCAGATCCCGAGTCCGGCGAGAACGGCGGCGACCGCGACGAGGACGATGGCGGCGTAGCCGCGGCGGCAGGTCCCTGAGTGGCGTCCACTCATCAGCCACCGCCGCCGGGTTCAGGGCCTGTCCGGGCACGATCCGCGCCGAAGGAAGCACGCGTGCCCTTGCGGCGCCGCGGGTGGCGGCGGGCAGCGGCAGTCCCGGCAGCACGGAGACGACCGTGGCGAACGCGGCGAGCGGCACCAGGAACGCGATCGCCGAGAAGGCCTCGACGAGGAACAGCGAGGTGGCGGTGAGTACCCCGAGGGAGAGGCTGATGGGCGCGGCCAGTGCGAACGCCTCCAGGCGCGCGGCGGGCCGCAGTCCGCCCGGCTGTGGATACAGCAGAGCGAGGCCCGGGCCGAAGGAGACGAAGAGGAGGACCGGTATCCAGCGCAGGGGTGAGCCGCCGGGCAGCAGGGTCGCCGCGAGCGCCACCCATCCGGAGGCCGCGACAGCCACTCTGAGCTGTGTCCGGTTCATGGTCACGGTCGTGTTCACGGGCATGTTCATGTGGTGACGCCTCGCGATCGGTACTCGAGTACGACGCCGTAAGGATGCTCCTCGACGACGGTGAAGAGCGGTGATGCGGACAGCTTGGTGCGCAGCGTGTCGAAGCCGCCGGACGGCAGCAGGCCCTCACCCGCCGTGTAGAGGTCCTGGGTGCGGGTGAGGATGACGTACGCCGTCGAGCCCGGCGGGATGCCCTCGGCCAGATAGCCGGCCGGGTCGGCGAGCATCTTCGCGTTCTCGGGCAGTTCCTGTTCGGCGAAGAACCAGTGCTCCAGTTCGTCGTAGCGGTGCAGGGACTGCGGGAAGGACCCGGTGGCGGCGAGGATGAGCGTGCCGTCCGGGGCCCCGTCGATGGCCCGGGTGACCATCGCGGTCTCGACGGGCGGGGTGTAGTTCATCCTCTCCTTGCCGTAGTACGACGGCAGGAACCCGGCCACCAGCGCGATCAGGGACACGGGCAGCGCGACGGCGGCGATGCGCCGGCGCACGGTTCTCGCCCGGGCCGACGCGCCCCGGACGGCGCCGGCGGCGGGCACCAGCGCGGCGGCGGCGAAGAAGGCCGCGCCGGGCAGCCCGAACAGATAGACACGGAAGAGCATTTCGCCGCCGTAGTCGTTGACGACGAACAGCGGCAGCGGCGCCACCGACACCAGCAGCAGTGGCAGTGCGCTGTGGGTGAGGCGGCGGCGCGCGACCACGGCGACGGCGGCGAGCGCGGCGACCGCGAGCACCATCAGCACATTGGCGCGGCCCGCGAGTTCGGGCCCGGGTCCGGTGAGCTGACCGGCGTACCCGGCGCGGGAGTTCCGGGTCAGTTCACCGATCGACTCGCGCAGGGTGCTGAGCGTCTCGACGAACAGCGGCCGCCCCATGGTCAGGTCCCAGATCAGCATCAGCAGTCCGGCGACGACCAGGAGCCCGTAGTTGCGGTAGCGGCGTGTGAGGGCGAGCGCGAACAGCGAGACGCACAGCATGACCGGCGTGAGCTGGTGCGAGGCGTTGATCGCGGCGATCAGCGGGGCGAGGATCAGCACGCAGACGGCGCGCTGGCGCAGCCCGGTGGGCGGCGGCACGGTGGTCGCTGCCGGGTCGAGACAGGTGCGGTCGCGCAGCCTGCCGGCCGAGCCGGGCAGCACGAAATGGCGTAGCACCACGGCCAGTACGGTCAGGTGCAGGACGTACGCGAAGCCCTGCGGTGCCAGATAGTCCTGGCCGACCCAGTTGGCGAGCTGGAAGATCCAGACGGCGGTCCACACCAGCCGCCAGTCCTCGGTGAAGGTCCGGTAGATCAGGATCAGCACCGGCATGAGCAGCAGACCGAGCACGATCGGTGCCCAGTTGAGGTAAGCGGCGGCGCTCTCGACTCCGAACGTGCGGACGAGGGCGGCGTTGAGGCTGAAGAAGCCGGGCCACTGGTCGTACGCCGACATGTTGCCGGACAGTGCGGCGTTCGGCCGCAGTTCCCCGTTGGTGAGGAGCATGGTGATCACGGCGTCGTGCTTCGAGGCCCAGGGGTAGCGCACCGAGTCGTACAGCACGGCGGGCGGTGCCTTGAGGGCGAACAGCAGTCCCACGCAGTAGGCGGCCGGCCACCAGGGCGCGGTCCCGGCGCGCCGCAGACTGATCAGGAAGCCGCCGGTCAGGACCAGGAGAGAGGCGTAGAAGGCGGCCGGCAGGGCGTCGAGAAGTCCGTAGTCGCCCATGGTGCGGAACCCGATTCGCGGCAGGGCGTACGTCCACAGGCCGATGCCGACGAGCAGCGGCAGCCACGTGAGATCGGGCAGGGCGCGGCGCCTGCGCGGGGGCCGGGTGGCGGCGTCGGCCGGCGGTTCACGGCCTTCGGTCTGCTTCGCGGGCGGCAGCGCGCCGCTCCCGGTGACCGGTGTGGGCACGCGTTGCTGCACAGTGCGGCTCCCCCCACGGATGTGGTCGCGGCAGTCACGCCGCTGTCCCTTTCAGCGAAGTATATGAACCTGGTTCGGTTTTGGGTGGCTCTCGTACATCTTCACCCGGCGAATTCCGGGCCCTTCGCGGCCGCCCGCGCCCTCCGGTAGAGCCGCCAGCCCATCGTCGGCAGCGAGTCCGGATACGGTGCGACCCGCGCGCCCGTGCCCTCCATCCACGCCTCGACGTCGGCGACCGTATGGCTGCGGCGCAGGATGAGACGGGCGATGCGGTACGCCTCGTCCGTCTCCGAACTCAGTGCGTGGCGTACGGCGACGGCGGACTCGTAGCCGGCGGCGCGTGCGGCGCGGCGCACGGCGCGGCTGTTGTAGCCGTGCGGATAGGCGAGGTGCCGCACGTCGTGACCGAGGGTGTCCTCCAGGACGGCCTTGGAGTGCCGCAGTTCGTGACGCAGCCGCCGCGCGCCGAGTGTGTCCAGCTGCGGGTGGGTCACCGTGTGCCCGCCGACCTCGATGCCGTACTGCTCCAGCTGCGGTGCCTGCGCGAGGGTCATCATCGGGGCGGGCGGCAGCAGACTGTGCAGGCCGGGGGTGATCGCGCCGGTGGTCAGGTACGCCGTGGCGGGCAGCTCGCGGGAGGCGAGCGCCTCGGCGGTGGGACCCGGCAGATCGGCGAAGCCGTCGTCGAAGGTGAGGACCACGGGCCGGGGCGGCAGGGGCCCGCCACGGCCGGCGAGATGGTCGGAGAGGGCGCTGATACGGATCGGGGTGCGGCCGCTGGCGACGATCGCGTCGAGCTGCAGGCCGAACTCCTCGGGGCTGACGGTGAATTCGGCGATCCAGTCGGGTGGATCGTCCATCACGGCGTGGTAGAGCAGCACGGGAATGCGTAGGGCTGTCCGGGGCATGGGCCCACCGCCTCTCATCGCTCCCCCCGGGTGTCCCAGGGGGACGGGAGTCCGCGTACCCGACGACGGGCCCTCGCATACCCGATCGGGCCGTACAGCATCCCGCGCCGTTCCAGCCGGGAGAGGCTGCGCGGCCAGGGGTGGCTGTGGGTGCCGTGCTGCCCGGGAACATCCGTGCGGTCGTCCGCGTCCCGGTGGGCGGTCATCGCCCGGGCGTGGGCGAGGCCGCGCGGCACCCGGGCGAGCAGGGCCGGGAGCAGCGCGGGGCGGCGGGCGAGGAGCGCGGTGAGGTACGCGGTCAGCCCGGCGCCGTATCCGTACGCCTGGTTCCGCAGGTCCTGCGGGGTCTCCCGGTGGTGGTGCCAGATCAGCGCGTCCGGGGTGTACCTCAGCCGGTGGCCGTCGGCCAGGATCCGTGCGAACGCGTACAGGTCGTCGCCGCCGCGTGCGGGGGTGCCGGTGCCGGTGGCCGGGTCGAACCCGCCGACGGCCTTGAGGGCCCGGGCACGGAAGGCCATGTTGGCGCCGGACCCGAAGCGCCCTGCCGTGAACGGGAACAGCGGCTCGTCGGCGGGCGGGCGGGCCGGGTCGTAGGTGCGGGGTGCGAAGCCCTTGGCGAAGCCGCCGTGGCTTTCGAGGAGGATCTGCGCGGGCGTGGTCAGCCGCGCCGGGAGGATCAGCCCGGTCGCGCAGCCGATCCTGGGGTCGTCGGCGAACGGCGCGGCGAGCGCGGTGAGCCAGTGCGGGTCGGCGACGACATCGTCGTCGGTGAAGGCGATCACCGCGCCGTCGGCGGCGGCGACACCGCGGTTGTGCGCGGCGGCCAGTCCGGGCACGGGTTCGCACGCATAGCGGACCCGGTCGCCGTACTTGTGCTCGACCAGGTCGCGGGTGGCGTCGGTGACCGGCGCGTTGTCGACGACGACGATCTCGAAGTCGGGGTGGTCCTGGGCGAGGAGCGAGTCGAGAGCGCGGGCGAGCCGGTCGGCGCGTTCACGGGTGCCGA
This sequence comes from Streptomyces sp. NPDC054841, assembly GCF_053611045.1. Lineage (NCBI taxonomy): Bacteria > Bacillati > Actinomycetota > Actinomycetes > Kitasatosporales > Streptomycetaceae > Streptomyces > Streptomyces sp. NPDC054841. The sequence goes on from NZ_JBSGZO010000029.1 coordinate 5,468, forward strand.
CGACGACGCTCGTACGGGGCAGATCGCCGAGGATCTCCGGCGCCGGGGCCCGTGTCCCGGCGAGGCGCTCCCGGGCGAGCGCGGCGAGGGCCTCGGCCGGGTCGGCGCCTTCGGGGACGGTGCCGGTCAGGGTGGCGACCGGGCGGCCGCGGAGGCGTACGAGGACGAACACCTCGCCGGTGGTGACGGGCGGCCCACCGGGGCCGGGGCGCAGCGCGAGCACGTCGGCGCCGCCCGGTCTGTCGTCGAGCGTGTCGAGGTCGAGTTCGGCGACCTGGAACATGTGCGTCCCCCCAAGCGGTGTGAGCCGTTCAGCGACCCGGCCGACTTCCGGTCGGTCACCGGGCCGATTGCCCGGCCGGCCGACCGCCCGGCCGATCGCCGGGTCGGTTAACGGCCGGATACCGGGTCGTTGCCAGGTCAGTTGCCCCGCAGCCGGCCGACCCGGTTGAGCGCCCTCTGCGCGTATCCGGCGAGGCGTGGCCGGTTCCGTACGTAGCTGTGGGCGCGGCGGGTGGGCTCACGGCTCAGCCAGTAGAGCGCCGCCCGTGCCCCCGGCCGGGTCGAGGAGCCTTCGTGGACACGGAGTTCACCGGTCTTGAGCGCGTCCTTGTACTCGGCGGCGCCGCGGCCGAGGTCGAGCATGCCGATGCCTTCGGCCGCGGCGGCCTCGGCCATCCGCAGATGCAGGATCAGCCCCGGCGAGTATTTCGCGAACTCGGTGTCGTACGACGGAAACCAGCACGACAGCACGGTGCGCGAACGCAGCCCGAAGTGCGCGGCGACGGGCCGGTCCGCGGCGTACAGCACGGAGAGGACTCCGGAGCAGCCGGGCGTACGGGTCTCGTGCAGGTGCCGCACGAGCGTGTTGATCCACTCCTGCGCGAAGCGGTCGCGGCGGCCCGTCCTGCGGTACTGCGCGGACTTCCACTCCATGAGGGTCCGCAGCGCGCCGGGATCGCGCTCGTCGAAGACGAACCGCGTCTCCCCCACCTGCCGCCCGAGCTTGCGCTCCTTGGCGGTCGTGGTCCTGTGGAACTTGGGCGACTGGGCGCGCAGCTGCTCCTCGTAGGCCGCGTACCCCTCGCCGACGTCGATGACGGGCGAGCCGAACTCCTCGACGCTGTCGGGCACGAAGAGGCTCTGCCCCGCCTCCAGGTTGTCGAACTCCCAGGCGGACAGCGCGCAGGCGCGGAGCAGTTCGCGTGCCGAGAGTCGCAGTCCGGGCCGCAGCACCGCGCCCTGGCAGTCGGACACACCGAGCCCGATGGCCCGGCCGTGCCCGAACGGCCCCTTCTCGTAGGGGAAGAACCCGGCCGGGACCCCGTCGTCGTCGATGACCGCGATCCTGGCCCCGGGCCGTACCCCCGCGACGGCCAGGGTGAACTCGGGCTCCATGAACGGATTGGCGGGGGCTCCGGACTTGGCGCGCAGTTCTCGCCAGGACTCGGTCTCCCCCTCGTCCAGCTCCCCGGGCTTCACGACACGAATGTGCACACCGCTCAACTCGACCCCCCGGTCTTCCCCCTTGAGCTTCCCCGGACAGGACGGTACCGGCCGAAATCCCACCGGGATAGGGAGCGAAGGTCAAGCTGTGACCAAACGGTGAAGTGGTGTGAAGCCCTGTGAAAGCCGGGGCGAATGGGGCGACCGGTCAGGCTCGACGGTCAGGCGTGAAGGGCCTCCGCGTCGTCCGGGACGAGCACATCGAGACCGTGCCCGGCGGGCCGGTCGCGGTAGAAGTCCTGCTCTCAGTCACGTCAGGCGCCATGGGGGTGCTCTGAGCCCCTCGGGCGGACGACCTCGAACGGAGTGATACCGGTGTACTGGGTCTCGCCTCCCGGCAGACAGTTCACCTCGGGATCGGTTCCCAGCCCGTCACAGTGTTGGGCGCTGAGCCGCACGAAGACCGTGGTCGTGTGCGAACCAGGCTTGAGGGGTTCCAGCGGGGGCGAGGCGAAGGTGGCGAACGGGATCCCGTCCTCCTCGACGACGAGACGCAGGACCCCCGGGCCGAAGGAGAGGCTCTTTTCATGGGGCGTGCCGATGTCCTGGACGATGCGGACGCCGAGGAACTTCAGGATGAAGTCGTTCATCGGTTTCGGCAGGTCGGGGGTGTAGCCGTCCGGGTAAACAGTGCCCTCCGCGCCGGCGGCCGTGCCCCAGCTCGGGAAAGAGCGGACCCACGGCTTCCTCGCCACGGCCACACGGCAGGCAGGTGGGCCGATGATCTGTTCCTGGATCGAGAGGAGTTCGTTGAGGTTGGTCCCGCTGGGGGTCAGACAGGCGTTGACCTCGGAACCACCGTCCCGCGTCCTGACCTGTACAGGCTCCTCCCACCAGCCTTGGACCGCCTGGGCGGTGCCGCTGCCCGTGGCGGCGAGTACTGTCGCCAGCACGGTGGAGACCACGGCTGCGCGGATGCGAGTGGGTTTCATTCGGCCCACTACCTTTCGTCGTCGTCGAGGCCGTAGCCGCCTCGTTACGAGGCGAGCATGCCTCGTTACGACAATGCTCTAATATCGGACACGCCGGTCATCTGCCGTACGGCTGACCACACGTCAGGCGCTCAGGGGGACAGCACCGCGACGTCGTAGCGTTCGGTCACGGGGACGGGACGGGTGAGCGGCTCGGCCTCCGCATCGAACTCCAGTCGGCGCAGGCCTTCGTGGAACTCCGCGGGGGTGAGGTGGGTGAACTTCGACTGGGGCCGGGAGACCATGCGGGCGTGGTACTCGCGCAGGCTCCGCGTGACCGGTTGGGCGAAGGACGTGAGTTCCCTGACGGCGAGGCCGGCCTCCGCGAAGTCGGCGAGGACATCTGCACGGGACGGAAACCGCTGCGCGTCCACCTCCAGAAGCCGTGGCCAGTAGGTGTAGACGAGCGCGTCCAGGCGCTCCCGGAACGTCGTCCGGATGACGGCCACACCGCCGGGCCGCAGGATCCGGGCCAGTTCGTGCGCCGCCCGGGCTCTGTCGGGGAGATGGTGGATCACGCGCGACATCAGGGCCAGGTCGAAGAGGCCGGCACGGGTGGGCACTGCCTCTGCCGTGCCGACGACGTAGTGCACACGGGGGTGGGCGTTGAGCCGCCGGGCCTCGGCGAGCATGGGTACGGAGGGGTCGACGCCGACCACGGTCGGCGCATGCAGATGGCGGGCCATCGCCGCGCAGAACATGCCGGTTCCCGCTCCGATCTCCACGACCGCGGGCTCCGGGCGGTCGGTGAAGGATCCGATCAGCCGGGTCCAGCCGCGCAGAGACGCGTCAGGCATCTCGTTGCCGCTCTGATAGACACCGGCCAGCCGCTCATCGTTGTGCGCACCGATCATGCGGCCGATCCTCACGGCCGGGTCGTTCCAGCACAAGCCCCGTTCGCGCCAGGCCCGGCCCGCAGGCCGTCCGTACGGCTCGGCCATTACTCGACGATGGCACGCCGGACTTTCCGCGGCGGACGCCGGGGGCTCCGGGACTGATCCAGCAGAAACGCCCAGCACAATCTCAGCCGCCCGAGGACTGCTGGGCCCGGAACACCGACCACCCTCGGCGTCCGAGGTCGGGGTCAGTGAGCACGTCGTACGCCGTGCACGCCAGCCCTTCCGCCGCGGCCAGCATCGCTGCCCTGCCCCGCTCATCGCCTGCCGCCTGGGCGAACTTCGGTGTGTGATCGCAGTGGTCGGGCGGAAGGATGCGGAGAAAAGGGTGGATGGTGGGAACCCTGGTGCTGACGTTTCCGATGTCGGAAGACCCCAGGAAGACGCCGGGCTCGGGCTCGGTGGCGGAGATGCCCAGGCGGTCCAGGTGTCGGGTGAAGACCTCGGCGAGCACCGGGTTGCTGCGGAAGTGGGAGTACGTCGCGCCTTCTTGAGTGAAAGTCACCGACGTACCCGTTGCCCGAGCGACCTCCTGAGCGCGGTCGGTGACCTGGGCCACCAGGTCGGTGAGGCCGGCTGTGGTCAGCGCCCGCAGGCCGAACCGCCCCTGTGTGTGGTCGGGGATGATGTTCGTCGCCTCGCCTCCCTCGGTGACGATGCCCTGCACATGTGAGCCGCTCGGCAGGTCCTTGACCAGCGCGGCAAGGCTGTTGAACAACCGGATGAGGGCGTCGAGCGCGTCGATGCCGTCATCGGGGTTGCCCGTGGGGTGAGCTGCCCGGCCGTGGAAGGAGATCCGCATCTCCACCATGGCCGTGAGCGGGGCCCATGACCAGTTGTGGACGCCGGGGTGGAACATCAGCGCCGCATCGACCCCGTCGAAGACACCCGCCTCGACCTCGGCGATCTTCCCTCCGCCGTCCTCCTCGGCGGGCGCTCCCACCACCAGGAGTGTCCCCCCGGTGCCTGCGACCATGTCCCGCAGGGCCAGGGCCGCCCCCAGCCCTGCCCCGGCGATCAGGTTGTGGCCGCAGGCGTGACCCAGGCCCGGCAACGCGTCGTACTCCACCACCAGCGCCACCGTTGGGCCGTCACCGCTGCCCAGGCGTCCCACGAATGAGGTCTCCAGGCTCGCTACCTGCCGCTGCACATCGAAACCGGCTGCCTCCAGCTCACCGCAGAGCAGTTCGGCGGCCTGGTACTCGTGGTACGAGAGCTCGGGATTCGCGTGCAGTGCGAGGCTGACCTCCCAGGTCCGCTCGGACAGGCCGGCGAGAGAGGCGCCGATACGCTCGTAGGGGTCGATGAGGTTGGGGTCCACAGGAATTCTCCAGTTCACGGCTCCGTCCCCACCGGGGCGTGGAGCCGGTTGTCGGGCACGGAGCCGGCGGTCGTACGGGCAGCGGCTCAGAGCACCTTGGACAGGAATGCCTTGGTGCGGTCGTGCCGAGGGTTGGTAAGGACGTCGCGGGGGTAGCCGGCCTCGACGACGACGCCGTCGTCCATGAAGACCAGGGCGTCGCCGACCTCGCGGGCGAAGCCCATCTCATGAGTGACCACGATCATCGTCATGCCCTGCTCGGCGAGGCAGCGCATCACGTCCAGCACCTCGCCGACCAGCTCCGGGTCGAGTGCGGAGGTGGGCTCGTCGAAGAGCATCAGCTTGGGCTGCATCGCCAGTGCCCGGGCGATGGCCACCCGTTGCTGCTGGCCACCGGAGAGCTGAGAGGGGTAGTTCCCGGCCTTGCTGCCCAGACCCACCTGGTCCAAGAGCTTCAGCGCCTGCTCCCGCGCCACCGACTTGGACTCCCGCTTGACCTGGACCGGCGCCTCCATCACGTTCTCCAGCGCCGTCATGTGCGGGAAGAGGTTGAAGCGCTGGAAGACCATGCCGATGTCCCGGCGCTGGGCGGCCACCTCGCGGTCCTTGAGCTCATGGAGCCGGTCACCGCGCTGCCGGTAGCCGACCAGCTCCCCTTCCACCGACAGCCGGCCGGCGTCGATCTTCTCCAGGTGGTTGATGCACCGCAGGAACGTCGACTTGCCCGAGCCCGACGGCCCGACCAGGCAGAACACCTCCCGCGGGGCCACTTCGAGGTCGATGCCCTTGAGCACCTGCACCGGTCCGAAGGACTTCTGCACCCCCTCCGCCTTGACCATCGGTGTCGCGGCGGTGAGCGGACTGATCCTGTTGTTCATGAGGTGCCTCCGGAGACGACCGGCCGGCGGATCGCCGAGAGCATGCCGCGCATGCGCTGCCAGGGGGTGGGCGGGAGCGCACGGCTGGTTCCCCTGCCGTAGCGCCGCTCGATGTAGTACTGACCGATGGTCAGCAGCGAGGTGAAGAACAGGTACCAGAGACTGACCGCGATCAACGAGGGGATGTTCTGGAAGGTTCGGGAGGCGATGTCCTGACCGGCTCGGGTGATATCGACCAGCGAGATCGCGCTGACCAGCGAGGTGGTCTTGAGCATCGAGATCGTCTCGTTGCCGGTCGGCGGGATGACCACACGCATCGCCTGGGGCAGCACGATCCGGCGCATGGTCCGGCCCCGGGTCAGCCCCAGGGAGGCGGCCGCCTCGGACTGGCCTTCGTCCACGGAGGAGATGCCCGCCCTGACGATCTCGGCCATGTAGGCGGCCTCGTTCAGGCCCAGACCCAGCACCGCCGCGGTGAACAGCGGCACCAGGTCGTTGTACTCCCAGGAGTAGAACTCGGGGCCGAACGGGATGCCGATCGAGATCCTCGGCCAAAGGGCACTCAGGAAGTTCCAGACGAAGAGCTGGACGAGCACGGGCGTCCCGCGGAACACCCAGATGTACAGCCAGGCCACCCCGGACAGCACCGGATTGTGCGAGAGCCGCAGCACCGCCAGCACGACGCCGCCGATCAGGCCGATCGCCATGGCCAGGACGGTCAGTTCCAACGTGGTCCGAAGACCGCGCAACACCGTCGGGTCCCACAGGATGTGCCAGACCATGTTCCAGTCGAGGCGGGGGTTGGTCAGCATGCCGTGGCCGAACATCGCTGCGAGCACCGCGACCACGGCGACCGCGACCCAGCGGCCCGGGTGGCGCACGGGCACGGCCTTGAGTTCCTCGGGGCAGTGAGTGCGGGCCGCGGCGTCCGAAGCAGTGAGAGTCTTCATGATCTTTCCTCAGGTCCGCGGTTCTCAGCCGGTCGCGCCGTTGACGGCTGAGCGGGTGACGGCGCCGGACTGGACCCCCCACTTGGTGAGGATCTTGGTGTAGGTGCCGTCGTCGATGAGTGCCTGGACGGCGCCCTGGACCGCCTCGGTGAGCCGGCCATCGCCCTTGGGCAGGACGATTCCGGAGGGATCGACGGCGTAGGGCTTGCCGAGTTGCTCGATCTGGCCGCCCGACTGCTTGACCGCGTAGGCGACGACGGAGGAGTCGGAGATCATGGCGTCGTCACGTCCGGCGACCAGGGCCGTGGTGACATCGGTCTGAAGCTCGAACCTGTGGCCGTCGCCGGGGATCGGCGGCTTGCCCTCGGCCTTGCACTTCGGATTGCGCACATCCTTGATCTCGTCGGCCGAGACGGTGCCCGTCTGCACGGCCACCTTCACACCGCACAGCTGAGCGGGGTCGATGTTGTTCGGGTTGCCCTTCTTGACCGCGATCGCCAGACCTGCGGAGAAGTAGGTCACCATGTCGACGGACTTCTCGCGCTCCTTGGTGTCCGTGAAGGAGGAGATGCTCATGTCGTACTTCTTGGCTTGGATGCCGCCGATGATCGCGTCGAACTTGGCGTCCTGGAAGTCGGCCTCGAGACCCAGCTTGGCGGCGATCGCCTTGCCCAGGTCGATGTCGACGCCGACGATCCGGCCGTCGGCCTCCTTGTACTCCATGGGCGCGTAGGAGGCGTCGGTGGCGACGACGACCTTCCCGGCCTTCCTCAGATGGGCCGGGACCATCGCCGCCAGCTTGGCGTCCGCCTTGGGTACGGGGAGCGCGGACGTGGTGGGGGCGGTGGCGCTGCTGCTCTGCGCTCCGCCGCATCCGGTGATCAGCAGGGATCCGGCGGTGATCAGTGCGGCGGTCGCCGTCAGGCGCACGGCGGCCGGCGGCATCAGGCGGGTTCGGGGGGCTCTCGCGGTCATGGCGTTGTCCTTCCAGTGACGGGGTTGTCGGTCCGGTGACGGGGGTGTCGGTCCGGTGACGGGGTTGTCGGTCCAGTGACGGGGGTGTCGGTCAGGCAGGCAGAACGGCGCGGAACTGCTCGAGCGCTTCATCGAGCTCGTCCTTTTCGATCACCAGCGGCGGGGCGATCCGGATGGTGCTGCCATGGGTGTCCTTGACCAGGACTCCGCGTTGCATCAGGCGCTCGGCCACCTGGCGGCCGGTGCCGAAGCGCGGGGCCACGTCCACTCCGGCCCAGAGCCCCCGTCCGCGTACGGCCGTGACCGAGCCGCCGCCGACCAGCGTGGACAGCTCGTGGTGCAGATGCGTTCCGAGCTCGGTGGCACGCTGCTGGTACTCGCCGCTTCGCAGCATCGCGATCACTTCCAGAGCGACCGCGCAGGCCAGCGGGTTCCCGCCGAAGGTCGAACCGTGGCTGCCCGGGCTGAGGACCCCGAGCACCGCCCGCGAGGAGACGACGGCCGAGACCGGGACGACACCGCCGCCGAGCGCCTTGCCGAGCACATACATGTCGGGCACGACACCCTCGTGCTCGCAGGCGAACGTCCGGCCGGTCCGCCCCAGCCCGGACTGGATCTCGTCGGCGATGAACAGCGCCCCGCGCTCGGCGGTGATCCGGCGAACGGCGGCCAGGTACCCGGCGGGCGGCACCAGAACTCCCGCCTCACCCTGGATGGGCTCAACCAGCACCGCCACGGTGCGGTCGTCGACGGCGGCCTCCAGCGCGGCCTCGTCCCCGAAGGGAACGACATCGAAACCCGGGGTGTAAGGGCCGAACCCGTCCCGGGCGTCGGGGTCGTCGGAGAAGCTGACGACGGTCGTGGTGCGGCCGTGGAAGTTCCCGCCCGCCACCACGATCCTGGCCTGGTCCTTCGGTACGCCCTTGACCTGGTAGCCCCATCGCCGTGCGGTCTTGATCGCGGTCTCCACGGCCTCGGCGCCGGTGTTCATCGGCAGCACCATCTCCATCCCGCACAGCTGCGCGAGCTCGGAGCAGAACGCCGCGAAGCGGTCGTGATGGAAGGCCCGGGAGGTGAGGGTGACTCGGTCCAGCTGCTCCTTGGCCGCAGTGATCAGGCGCGGATGGCGGTGACCGAAGTTGAGCGCTGAGTAGCCGGCCAGCAGGTCGAGGTAGCGGCGTCCCTCCACATCGACGAGCGTCGAGCCCTCGGCGGAAGCCACGACGACGGGGAGCGGGTGGTAGTTGCGGGCGCTGTGCGCTTCGGTGGCGGCGATCAGCGCCGCGGCGCCGGCGACGGACTCTTCGGACATGACTTCTCCGCGGATGAGGGGCGACTGAGGGGACCAGCAGAACGAACGAGTTCTTTGGCGGCACAGTCAAAGATGAGGGCCGCACCCCTGTCAACACCGGAGAAGTTCGAGAATTAATTCTCATACGTGATCGTTAAAGAATGGTCCGGTACCATGCCGTTATGGCCCGTCCGAAGAACCAGACCGCACGCCGGGAACAACTCATCCGCGCCGCCAGCCGCGCGATCAGCGCCCAGGGGCTGTCCCGGCTGAAGGTGGCAGGCATCGCCGACAGCGCCGGAGTCACCCGCGGCTCCGTGCACTACTACTTCAGCGACCTGTCCGAGTTGCTGATCCAGGTTCACAAACGAGCCCTGGAGCGGTTCTTCACCAACCGCGCCGCGGTGGCCGAGGCCATGAACGACGCCCGGGACCAGTTGGTGGAGTCGATCCGCCGCGGCATCCCCGACAGCCCCGACGACGAACTTGCCGTGGTGCTCTGCGAGTTCAACACCGCGATCCGCGACGACCCGCTGTTCTCGACACTTACGCAGAGTCGGTACGACCGCCAAGTGACCATGTATGCGGCGATCCTGGAGATCGGAGTCGCGCAGGGCCACTTCACCCTCAGCGAGCCGGCCACCGATGTGGCCTCCAACATCGTCTCGCTGGAGGACTCATACCTCCTGCACATCGTCTCCCGCAACGAATCGCTGCCGCCCAGGCGCGCTCTGGAACTGATCCTCAGCTACGCCCGCACCGCGACCGGTTGCCCGGACCTCGTCCCGGACCGCGTCCCGGTTGGCAGGCCGGCGGCCGACGGGACCGAGCCGGAGGCCAGCACCCAGGCATAGCGGCCGTGAACACGAGCGGGACGGAAACCGCTGAGTGTCCACCTCACGGAGTCGTGGCCAGTAGTCGTAGACCAGCGCGTCCAACTGCTCCCGGAACGTCGTCCGGATGACGGCCACACCACCGGGCCGCAGGATCCGGGCCAGTTCGCGCGCCGCCCGGACCCTGTCGGGCAGATGGTGGATTCTGCCCGGGCTTTCCTCCGGGCAAGACCGCCGCCCGAGCCGCCCGAGCCGGGTCAGGGCCGCAGCGCGGCCCGTACCGCCGCCTCCGCGTGCAGCCGGGTCGTCGGAAAGACCGGAACGGGGCTGTCCTCCGGCCCGATCAGCAGCTCGATCTCGGTGCAGCCGAGGATGACGCCTTCGGCGCCCCGGCCCACCAACTCGTCGATGACCTTCCGGTACGCCCGCCGTGACTCCTCCCGAACGACCCCGAGGCACAGCTCCTCGTAAATGACCCGGTGCACCTCGGCCCGCCCCGCGTCGTCCGGGACGAGCACATCGAGACCGTGCCCGGCCAGCCGGTCGCGGTAGAAGTCCTGCTCCATGGTGAAGGCGGTGCCGAGCAGGCCCACCTTTGCGGCACCGGCAGCCTTCACGGCCTCTGCCGTGGCATCACCCAGGTGCAGCAGCGGCACGGGGACGGCGGCGGCGACCTGGTCGGCGACCTTGTGCATGGTGTTGGTGCAGATGAGCAGGAAGTCCGCACCGGCGGCCGCCAGCCCGCGGGCGGCCTCGGCGAGGATCTCCCCGGCCTTCTCCCACTCCCCCGCGACCTGTAGCTGTTCGATCTCCGCAAAGTCGACGGAGTGCAATACGCACTTGGCGGAGTGCAGACCCCCGGCCTGCTCACGTACGAGCACGTTGAGGAGACGGTAGTACTCGGCGCTGGATTCCCAGCTCATGCCGCCGATCAGGCCGATGGTCCTCATCCGTTCACGCTCTCATGCCCGCGCAACCCGTTTTCCAGGAGCGGCTGATCTGTTCGGCGTCTGCTCCGGACGGGTGGTTCTGTCGGTGATCTTGGTGAATTCCGGTGACCCGGTCCCGAGGACATCCGGAGGAGCGCCGCCACGGTGCCATTGTCTGCGGGCGATCAGCACCGCCCGCCGGTCGCTGGACCGGAAGGAGAGGGATGAGCAGAGCCAGAGAGGGGGGCGCATGCTGAACAACCGCAGGCAACGGCGCGCCCTCACCATTGTCAGCAGCATTCTCCTCGTACTGCAGGCGCTCGTCTTCGCCGGACCCGCCCCCGCGTGGGCAGGTCAGGACCAAGCACTCGAAACCGGCTACGAGCCGCACAACGCCACGGCCAATCCCCGGAGGCCCTCGCAGGTCGCCGTCATGCGGGGATGCACGGTCCGCATCGACAACAACTTCGGCAAGGACGGCTTCCCGATCACGCGGACGTCGACCCTCCCGTGCTCCGGCGACCCGTCCCTCGCCTTCGACTCGCAGGGACGCCTGTTCGTCACCCACCTCTCGTCCAGCTTCAACACCACCCCCAACCGCTTCGGAGTGGGGGTCGGCCGGATCAACGACCTGACGACGACGGGGAACCAGACCTTCACCCCCGTCCAGGTGAGCGCCAACAGCCCGAACAACCAGGACAAGCAGTGGCTGGTGGCCGACGCCAACCCCACCAGCCCCTACCGGGACAACCTGTACATCGTCTGGTCGGACCTCGGCGCCCCCTGGCAGATCCAGTTCTCCCGCCTGGAGAGCGGCGCCACGAACTGGTCGACGCCGCAAGCCCTCTCCGTGGCCGGGGACGGGGACTCCTGGCCCTCCCACGCGGCCGTCGGTCCGAACGGCGATCTCTACGTCGCCTATCACGCCAACATCTGCGTCGAGGGGACGGACGGAGCGCCCGGGGCGGGCACCGTACAGCTCCTCCGCGACGGCTCCGGCGGGGCCGATTTCGCGGCCGGCACTGTCCCGCAGAGGACCACGCCCCCGCCGTTCGGGCTCGGACAGGCGAGCGTCTCCTGCAACGTGCAGGACAACTCGGGCGGTGAGATCCCGGGGACCGACTTCTGGCTCCAGGGCTCCATGCAGCCGTGGGTGCTGCCGGACCCGGCCCGGCCCGGCAACGTCTACGTCGTCGCCAACGACGACCCCAACGACAACTTCGGCAACGGCGACGACGGTGACGTCCGCATCGCCCGCTCCACGGACAACGGCGTCACCTTCGGCACACCCACCAGGGTCGACCACGGGCCGGGCCAGACCCTCGCGGTGATGCCCACCGCGCACATCGACCAGGACGGGAACATCGTCGTCCACTGGTACGACACCCGCAGCGGCGACACGAACGGCGGCACCGGGCCGAACGGGAACGACAACTTCCTGCTGGAGCTCTACGGCACGGCGAGCCGGGACGGCGGACTGACCTGGTCGCAGGACTTCAGGATCAGCGACGCCCCGTTCGACCCCGATCTGAACGCCCGGTGCCGCTTCGGGCCGACCTGCACCGACCGGCCGGCCGACCCCGAACGGACCCTGCGCATCGGCGAGTACAACGGTGTGTGGACAGTCGACGGAATCGGCTACGCGACCTGGACCGGCAACGCCACCCCGCCGGCCGGCGGCAACCCGGCCGCCGGGAACCAGACCACGTACTACGACACGTTCTCGGTGCTCGGAGCCTTTCCCGACACGTTCGAACCGAACGAGTCCATCGACACGGCCGTCGCCGCCGCGCTCGGCTCGGACGACCGGTTCAACCAGGGCCGGCTGAGCCTGCACAGCGCGACCGACGTCGACTTCTTCCGGGTCGTGCCCCGCCACACCGGGCACCTGACCGCGGGCATCGCCTTCAACGAGGTGATCTCCGGGCTCCAGGTCCGCGCATACGACAAGTTCGGCAACAAGGTCTCCACCGGCGCGGTCGCGACGATCAGGCCGGGCAGCTCGACCAGCGGGCTCGCGATCCCGGTCGTCAAGGACGAGCCGTACTTCATCGTGGTCGGCGACAGCGGCATCACCGACCCGACCGAGCCGGGTGACGCCTCGCCGACCGACCCGCCGCAGGCGACCTACGACCTGACCGTCGTCAACCGCGAGGCCCCCGAGCCCTTCGGCCTCGACCTCAAGCACGAGTCCGACTCGGGCCGGTTCGACAACGACGACGTCACCAGGATCACCGGGCCGGAGCTCTTGCTCCGGGTCGACGACGCGGACCTGCGGGCCGCGAGCATTCCGCTGTCGCCGGAGAACGGCACGGCCGGCCTCGTGGACGACGCCCCCGGCTTCAAGGTGGCCGTGGAGCGCGACGGCCTGCGCGTCGGCTTCGCACTGCCCGTGGACCCGGTCACCAAGCCAGGGCTGTACGAAATCGACCTGGACCCCGTCCTGACGGAGGGGGAGAACCTGATCACCGCCGAGGTGATCATTGTCGACCCGTCCGACGACCCGGCCGCCCCTGGCACCGCCCACGTCGTCGGCTCGGGTCCGGAGAGCGCGCACCGGCTGGCGATCACACTCGACACGACCGCCCCTGCCGCCCCGGCCGCCGCCCCCGACCTGCTGTCGTCGAGCGACACCGGCGGCAACAGCGTCGACAACATCACGACCATCACCGAGCCCGCCTTCCAGGGCTCGCCGGTCGAGCCGAACGCGCTGGTTCGGCTGACGGCCGACCCGCCGTCCGCCACCGGGCCCACCGTGGTCGGGAAGGACACCGTCACCGCGGCCGGTGAGTACGAAGTCGTCAGCGATCCGCTCGACGACGGAACGTACGACTTCGCCGTGCGGCTCGAGGACCTCGCGGGCAACGTGAGCGCTGCGTCACCGTCCCTCGCGGCAACCATCGCCAACCAGTCGCTCACGCTCACGGGCGCCACGGCCGACCTGGTCGTCAACGTCGGCCAGAACACCGTGACCGGCTACCCGGGCGTCCCCGGCGGCTTCGTCGGCATCCGCGGTATCCCCGTGGTGAACCTCGACGCGGCCGGCCACGAGGTCGCCGTCCAGGGCGGTGCGGGCGACGAGTCGCTGACGTTCACCCCGACCAGCGCCGACAGCGGGCGGCTCACCCGGTCCAACTCCGCGCAGGTGATCAACTTCACCGGAGTCACGGGCGACGTGTCGGTCAACCCCAACGGCGGCGACGACGAGGTCACCATCGTCGGCACCACCAGGGCCGACTCGGTCTTCGGCACCGTGGACCTGCTGACCCTGCTCCGGGTCCAGGGCCTGCTGGGCCTGAAGATCACCACCGGGCAGACCGAGCGGATCGGCGTCAGCGCGCGCGGCGGCCGGGACACGGTGGACATCACCGCCATGGACACGATCAGCGCCCTGCTGTCCGTCAACTCGGGTCCCCCGGCCACGGCCGCACCGACGCAGGGCGACACCCTGATCGTCCGCGGCGGTTCGCCCAAGGACAAGCTGTCCAACGCCCCTGGCGGCCCGAACTCCGGCGAGGGCTCGGCCTTCGTCCGCTACCCGCACACGACCGGAACCGAGACGCGCATCGACTACACCGAGACGGAGCGCGTGATCCTCGACCACTCGTAGAACACGGAGGCGAACACACCGCGGCGCCCTTCCCCGGCAGCACCGGAGAAAGGGCGCCGTCGCGTTGTCAGAGGCGTTCTGCGGGGCTTGCCGGGAACCTAGGCCACTGCGACACCCCGCCGCCACACCTTCGTGACCAGCGGGACCCCCGGGCGGTACGCGAGGTGGACGTGCGACGGGGCGTCGAGGAGCGCGAGGTCGGCACGGGCGCCGGGCGCGATGCGGCCGATGTCGGTGCGGCGCAGGGCCGCCGCACCGCCGGCCGTGGCGGACCAGAGGGCCTCGTCCGGGGTCATCCCCATGTCGCGTACCGCCAGCGCGATGCAGAACGGTACGGAGGAGGTGAAGGACGAGCCCGGGTTGCAGTCCGTGGAGAGCGCGACGGTCACACCCGCGTCGAGGAGTCGGCGGGCGTCGGGCCACTGGGCGCGGGTGGAGAACTCGGCGCCGGGGAGCAGGGTCGCGACCGTGTTGCCGCTCGCGAGGGCGTCGACGTCCTCCTGCGTGAGGTGGGTGCAGTGGTCGGCGGATGCCGCGTCCAGTTCGACGGCGAGCTGGATGCCGGGGCCGTAGGTGAGCTGGTTGGCGTGGACACGCGGCATGAGCCCCTTCGCCATGCCGGCGGTGAGGATCTCGCGCGCCTGGTCCCCGTCGAAGGCGCCCTTCTCGCAGAAGACGTCGACCCAGCGGGCATGGGGCGCGCAGGCGTCGAGCATCTCGCCGGTGACGAGCGCGACGTAGGCCGCCGGGTCGTCGGCGTGGTCCGGCGACACGACGTGCGCGCCGAGGTAGGTGACCTCCTCGGTGTGCCGGGCGGCGATCCGGAGGGCCCGTTCCTCGTCGTGCGTGGTCAGCCCGTATCCGGACTTGGTCTCGAAGGTCGTGGTGCCCTGCCGGAGGGCCTCGTCCAGGTAGCGGACGAGGTTGGCTTCGAGCTCGGCGTCCGTGGCGGCGCGGGTGGCGGCGACGGTGGTCCGGATGCCGCCCGCGGAGTAGGCGCGGCCGGACATGCGGGCGTTGAACTCCTGGGTGCGGTCACCGGCGAAGACCAGGTGCGAGTGGGAGTCGACGAACCCGGGGATCACGGCCCGGCCGCCCGCGTCGTACGCCTCGTCGGCGGCGGGCGCGCTTGCGGCGGGGCCGACCCAGGCGACGGTTTCGCCGTCGAGGACGACGGCGGCGTTCTCGATCAGGCCGAGGGGGCCCTCGCCGGCGGCAGGATCGTTGGTGACGAGGGAGCCGATGTTCGTGATGACGGTGCTGGTCATGGTTCCTCTCCGTGGGGTTCCGTCCCCCTACGGCCAGGGGCAGACCTTGACGCCCTCATGCTGTCACAAGGGCATCCCGCCGCTTTCTTCCCGCCCCCGCAGCACGCCGCTGTAAGGTCGGGCGCATGCCGGGACCGCGATCAGCAGGACGTCTGCGTCAGGCGCTGCGATGGTCGCGCCGGCTGATCGCGGTCGTCGTCAGCGTCTGCGCGCTGATGGGTGTGGTGCGCCTGGTCGCCCCTGCCACGGCCGCGGCCACCGACGCTGAACCGCCCGGTGTCCAGCGGCAGTTGGCGTTCCTGCGCGCCGCCCTGGACGACGGCGCCGGGGACGAGGCGCAGCAGTTGTTCCCCGAGGGGTACTTCTTCCTGCACGCGCTGTACGGCCTGACCTGGGTCGAGATCGGGATGCGTGCACCGGCCGGGGAACGGTCCGAGGCGCTGCGGGAGGCGCGGTGGGCGCTGGAGCGGCTGGACTCGCCGGCCGGCCGCGCCCCGTTCAGCGCGGACCTCGTCCCGTCGTACGGCGTCTTCTACCGCGGCTGGTGCAACTGGCTGCGCGGCGGGGTGCTGAGCCTGCAACCGGCCGCGGACCGCGATCCGGCCGAGCTGCGCCGGTTCGCCGACGACTCTGCGGCGCTCGGTGCGGCGTTCGACGCGTCGGCCTCGAAGACGCCGTACCTGGCGGCGTACCCCGGCCAGGCCTGGCCGGTGGACTCCACGGTGGCGATGGCGTCGCTGCGGCTGCACGACAAGCTGCTGCCGCCCCGGTTCGCCGGCACGGCCGACCGCTGGCTCCGGGGCGTACACGAACGGCTCGACCCGCGTACGGGACTGCTCCCGCACCGCGTCGACCCGGACAGCGGCGCCCCGGCCGAGGTGGCCAGGGCCACCTCACAGAGCATGATCCAGCGCTTCCTCGTCGACATCGACCCGGCCTTCGCCGGTGAGCAGTACCTGCGCTTCCGCGACCGGTACGTCGGCACCCCGCTCGGCCTCGGGCCGGCGGTGCGGGAGTACCCCGACGGCATCGACGGCCCGGCCGACGTCGACTCCGGCCCGCTCCCGCTGGGCATCAGCCTGTCGGCATCCGTGGTCACCGCGGGCGCGGCCCAGGTGCACGGGGACGCCGCGCTCGCCGAGGGGCTGACGAACTTCAGCGAGCTGCTGGGCCTGCCGGTCGACACTCCGTGGACGAAGCGGTACGCGTTCGGGCTGATGCCGATCGGTGACGCGTTTCTGGCCTGGTCGAAGACCGCGCGGCCTTGGGTGGCCGGCGACGCTCCGTCCCCGCCACCGGCGAGCATCTCGTGGTGGTGGCGGCTGCCGCTGCTGACGCTGCTGGTCGTTCTCGGCGTCGCACCGTGGGTGCCGATGCTGGTGCGTCGCTACCGGGGGCGGCGCGACTCGGAGGCGTACGACAGGAAGCCGGACCAGGCGGCGGAGCCGAAGGCGAGCTGAGGGCCTTCGGGGTTCTTGGAGTCGCGGACGTGGAGAGTGGGGCAGGAGGGGCTGGAGGCGACCTCGACGCAGTCGTTGCCGTCGCTACTGCTGCTGTAACTGCTCTTGAACCACTGCAGCCGGGGGCCGTCTCCAGCGGAGGGCTCGAGGGCCATATCTCTCCCCGCAATTGCTCGATGAGGGCCCGGGACTCCCGTGGGCTGAGAGCCTGGGCCCGGATGATGCCATACCGCAGCTCGATGATCCGGAGCTGTTTCGCTTCGGAGACCGGGCGGCAGGCGAACACGTTCTCCGCGCGGCCCACCGCCCTACCGTCCCTGAACGTCAGCACCTCGATGACGCCAGCCATTCCGGCGTGGCCTTCGTGGGCACCATTCTGCCTCCGATCGGGCGGCGAAGGGTCACCTCTTCCTGGACAAAGCTCAGCTCGGGAGCGGGTGACCGTTCGAAGATCGAGTGCCGCGCCATCCGCGCCGCCACCATCCGCTCCACCTCGTCCGCTGAGTAGGCGGGCCGCTGTGTTCCGATCAACGCCCGCTCCTGGGGCCTGACCTCGGACGCCGCCGTCCACGTCATCGCCGAGCTGGCCTCCAACGCCGCGCTCCACGGCCGGGGCTCCGGCCGCGACTTCCGCCTGAGGCTGGCGGCGACGCCGAACACCCTCCGTATCGCAGTGACCGACACACGCGGTGACCGCCTGCCCGCCCTTCAACCACCCGCTCACGACCGCGAGTCGGGCCGCGGCATGCTTCTCGTCGAGACGCTCGCCGACCGCTGGGGCATCCGCTCCGGCCCGGTGCCGTGCAAAACAGTGTGGGCGGAGATCGACCTCGTACGGTCCGGGTGAAGCCGCCACCGGGCCGCCGCCGGGCTTCGCCGCACCGAAAGCCGGAAACCCGTATCCCGGAGGCCCGGACGCCGGAGGCACAGGCGCCAAAGACCAAATAACCAGCGGGAAATAACCCCACCCCACCTCACCGTGGTGACCTCAGGCTCCCAGGTCACTCGCGCGAGTGATCCTGACCCGGAGCGCTGGATTCCGGCGAGATCTCCAGGGCAGGGTCGGCATCGACAACTCCCGCATATGCCACGGCACATGCAACGGCCCCCGGCCGGGACGGGCATCCCGAACGAGGGCCTCACCACCAAGGAACTAGAGGCTTCCCGATGGCTGTCACGCAGCTTAACGCGCCCCCGCGCACCCAGAAGCCGGTTCGCCGATCGTCCCGCGGGGTGATCAAGGTGACCGAGGCACACACGTCCGGCTACACGATCGTCGGCAACCACCTCGCCCAGCACCGCGAGCTGTCCTGCCTGGCGATCGGCCTCGCCGTCCACATCCAGTCCCTGCGGGACGGCTCACCGGTGGACATCCGCACGCTGGCGGAGAAGTTCCCGGAGGGCCGCGACCGCTTCGCCGCCGCGCTGCGCGAGCTGGAGAAGCACGGCTACATCGAGCGCGTACGGCAACCGCTGGACGACGGCACCTGGACCACGGCGACGTACGCGTACAACAACCCGGCCGCCACCGCTGCCCGCCGCGCCCGCGCGGCAGCAGCCGAGGCCGCACACGTCAGCAACCCGGAACCGGCCCCGAAGACCTCTGCCGCGCCGCCCCCTCCGGCTCCTCCCGCCCGTCCCGCGCCCCCGGTGCCGGTGCCGCCGCCCCCGCTTCCCACGCCCACCGCGTACGCCCCCGCGCTCCACCGCACGGCCGCCGACCTGCTCGCCGGCCTCCGCGAACAGCAGCCGCGCCTGACCCTGGCCGAGCGGGACGTCAAACGGCTCACGCCCGCCGTCGCGGCCTGGCTGGAGCGGGGCGCTCACCCCGCCGCCGTACGCCACGCCCTGACCACCGTCCTGCCACCCGAGCCCCTGCACCACCCGGCCGGCTTCCTGGCCCACCGCCTCACGGCCCTCCTGCCCCCACCGCTGCCGACGAGCCCGGCACCACCCCGCACCGACCCGCTCCAGAACTGCGACGTTTGCGACCGCGCCTTCCGCGCGCCGCACCCCGGCCGCTGCCGCCACTGCCGTCCCGCCTCGGAGGAGGCCGCCTAGCATGAACGTGATGACTCGGGCCCCAGGGCACAGACGAGGAGCGCGCACCATGGCCATCGCCCCGGACGGCGCACAGCGAGACGCACTTCGCTACCGGTCGATGCGGGACGTGCTGCAGTCCCTGGACGACACGGTGCCTGGCAAGTTCGAGATCACCAAGGAAGGCATCGTCCACGACATGATGGCGCCCATCGGCCCCCATGAGCTGACCGCGCTGCGCGTCCGGAAGCGCCTCGAGAAGGAGATGCCAGACGAACTGGCCGCCCACACCGGCACCCCCGATGTGGAGGACGAGCCCGAAGGCATCATGCGCCACCCCGACATCATGGTGATCGCCGAGGCCGACATGGAGGTCCCGGGGACTTTCGACCCCCGGACCCTCATCGCCGCCGTCGAGATCGTGTCGCGCTCCAACCCGGACAACGACTGGGTGGGCAAGATGCGCGATTATCCGCTGCTCGGGATCCCCGTGTACGTCATCTTCGACCCCCGCACCGGCTCCGGGGCGGTCCTGTCCGACATCCATCGGACCCCGGACGGGCCGCGCTACGCCACGCGCAAGGATTTCATCTACGGCGAGGACATCACCATCGCCGAGTGGACCATCTCCACCGACAACCTGCCGCGCTACAGCTGAGCTCATGGACGATGCCCGCTGACCGTAGGTTGCCTGCGCGCTCAGCGAGGGAACACCCGCCCGGTCCAGGAGGGCCGTCATCTCCGTGACCGGCAGCGACGGGTTGGTAGCCGGGGCCGCGCCCACTTGGGATCGTCCAGCCGTTCCACGAGCCTCGGCAACGGCAGCGGGTCAAGGGCGGCCGCCTCCCTACCCTCGCCCCCCGGTCCGCTCGGCCGCTCGACGCGCTCGGGCGTCGCAACCGGGTCGCGCAGGGCCGGCGCACGTCGCCCGCGGGTCTCCGCGTCCGCGAAGCGAGCCGCGAGGCCGACCGGGTGAGGCGGCCGCCTCGTCCGAATGGCCCACCGCACCGGCTTTCAGCAGGCGCAAGCAGGCGGTGATGCCTAGCGTCGCCAGAGGGCAACAGCTCATGTGATTCGGGCAGAGGCGCAAGGGCCGCAAGGGCCGCAAGGAGACGGGACATGGCGGAGCATCAACTGGGGGCTCGCAGTGCGCGAAGACGGCTGAGCCGCACCGCCGGGGCCTGCGCGCTCGCCGCGACGTTCGCCTTCACGATCTGCCCGCCCCCCGCCGCGGCGAGCCCGCGACCGGACCCGCCGCGGCTGTGCGCGACGGAACCCGCTCCCCCGACCGGCAGCGCCACCACGCCGCCGCCGATCACTTCGGGCAGCGACGTGTGGAGCTTCGTGTCCGAGCCCGGCCTTCACCCTCAGCGGGTCACCGTGAACGCGAACCGGCCCGGGACGGCCCGGGGCAAGATCTTCGTCGGTCCGTACAGCCTGGAAAGGGTGGTCGGCCAGACGGGGGCGCTGATCGCCGACGACTCCGGCGATCCGGTCTGGTTCCGTCCGCTGCCTTCCGCTGCCCTCCAGAACGCGGACTTCAAGGTGCAGACCTATCACCATCCCAGGAAGGGCAGAAAGGGAACGGCGCAGCCGGTGCTGACCTGGTGGCAGGGTTCCATCGCCATTCCGCCCACGTATACGAATCTGCCGGGCGGCGCTCCTGAACCGGGCGGGTGCTACTACATCTACGACGATCACTACCGCCTGATCACCACGGTCTCCGCACACCACGGCTTCAACGCGGACGAGCACGAATTCCTCCTGACCCGTAGGGGGACCGCACTGTTCATCGCGTCCAAGGCCGTTCCTATGGATCTCACCCCCTACGGAGGTCCGAAGGACGGGGCCATCCTGGACAGCGAGATCCAGGAAGTCGACCTGGAAACGGGGAAGCTCGTCTTCTCATGGGACCTGCTGGATCATCTGGACCCCGCCGAATCCGAGGTGCCGGCCTCCGACGCGGCGACGTCAGGCGGGGTATGGGACGCCTACCATCTGAACTCGATCGACGAGGGTCCCAGAGGTGAGCTGCTGGTCTCGGTCCGGAACTTCTGGGCGATCTACGACATCTCCAAGAAGTCCGGAAAGATCCGCTGGCAACTCGGCGGCAAGAAGAGCGACTTCACCTTCGGGCCCAACGCGGACTTCTACTGGCAGCACGACGCGCGATTCCGGCCGGGAAACCGGATCAGCATGTTCGACGACGGCTGCTGCAACCAGCCGGACGGCTCACCGGAACAGGAGTCCCACGGCCTGATCCTGGACCTGGACTTCGACGCCCGCCGCGCGACCGCCGCGCGGACCTACTACCACCAGCCACCGCTGTTCTCAGCGTCCCAAGGGAACACCCAGGCCCTTCCCAACGGCAATGAGTTCATCGGATGGGGCCAGAGCTCGTACTACTCGGAATACGCGGGCGCAGGAAACACGGAGAACAACGGCTCACAGAACCTGCTCTACGACGCCCAGCTGCCGGGCTCCAACATCTCGTACCGGGCCTTCCGGAACAAGTGGGTCGGCAAGCCCCACTACCCGCCGAGCGCAGCGGCGAGGACCGACGACGGGCACAACGTCGTCTACGCCTCCTGGAACGGTTCGACGCAGACCAGAGCGTGGCGGGTGCTCGCAGGACCGGACCCCGATTCCCTGTCGGTGGTCGTGCGGCACGCCGAACGGACCGGGTTCGAGACGGCGGTCCCGACGGACGATCCAGGACCGTACTTCCAGGTCGAGGCGTTGGATGAAGAGGGGCACGTCCTCAGGTCCTCCGACGTCGTGACCCTGTCCCGCTGAAGGCCGGGCCATGACGGAACCACGTCCCGATCCCGACCGCCGGACCCATCTGGGAATGCGGCCCGGCGAACTCGACGGCAAATGGTTCGCGAAGTACTGGAACCCGGTGATGGCACCGCTGCCGGAGTACGTCAAGGAGGCAATCGATCTCGGTCCGCAGGCGCCCCCCTTGTGTCTGGACTTCGACGACGCGGGGACGCTGAGCGAGGCCGGATACCAGGAGCTGGAGAACGGATACAGCCTCTTCGACGACGGCTCCATGCACATCGCCACACTGACTCATATGCCGGGCGTATCACCGGACATGGTGGACTGGTGGTTCTGGTGGCACGCCACCGAGACCGAGCGGTACAAGCTGTGGTACCCGCGTGCCCACCTGTACGCAGAATGGTCCGATGGAGCGGGGGACCAGAGCGCTCCCTACCGTGAGAGGTATGTCGGCGGCACCTCGTTCGTGGATGAGTACGTCGGCAATGTGCTCGGCCGGCTCGCTATTCGTTTCGTCCGTCCCAGCAGTCTGGGATTCAGCGACGACATGCTCGATCCGGACAAGGCGACCGTCATCTGCGGCAGAGTGGGATTCTCCGAAGTACCGCTTGATTGGGGTCATCTGATCCATTACGTGCGCCGGGTGAACGGCGGCGCCGAGATGCGTTCGCGCTTCTGGATGGGCGGGAAACACGTCGCCCCCCGCGGAGAAGCCTCCCTGACCGGTGAACTCGAAAGGGTCGCGGAAGCTGTCAGACATCTCGGAGACGGGCAGGCCCGCGCCATGATCGTGCACTGCTCCCAGGAGATGAACCACCTCGCCGCGTTTCTCCCGGACATTTTCGACGAGTTCAAACGCAGTGAACAAGAGTGAGCAACGCGAACAGGCGTGAACAGGCCGGACGTCCTGCCCGGGGACCCGGGCGACGGGCGCTGTGCGACGCGAACGCCCGGTGAAGGGAGCGGACATGGCGAACCACATCGAGGGCAGGGTGCTGCGGCGCGGTGACTACCACTACGAGAGCCTGCGCCGTGAGGCCTGCTGGCACTCGGGGGTCCCGGACCGCTACCCCGAGGTGATCGTGCTGGCGAACGACGAGGACGACGTCGTCGGAGCGGTGAAACTGGCCAGGGACGAAGGCCTGCAGATCGCGGTGCGTTCCGGTGGCCACAGCTGGTCCGGGTCGCACCTGCGCGACGGCACGGTACTGATCGACCTGTCGAACCTGCGCCATGTGGCCGTCGACAGGGAGGCGATGACCGGCACCGCCCAGCCCGGCATCAAAGGGTCGGAGCTCAACTCGATGCTGGCGGAGAAGGACCTGTTCTTCCCCACGGGTCACTGCACGGGCGTCTCCATCGGTGGTTATCTGCTGCAGGGCGGATTCGCCTGGGCCGGGCGGGACTACGGTCCGGCCTGCATGTCGGTGACCGGCATCGACGCGGTCACCACGAGCGGCGAGCGGATCCACGCCGACGAGACCCGTAACGCCGACCTGCTCTGGGCCGCCCGCGGCGCCGGTCCCGGCTTCTTCGCCGTCGTCACCCGCTTCTACGTGAAGCTCTACCCGCGCAAGCAGGTCACGATGAACAGCGGGTACTTCTGGCCCGCCTCGGCCGCGCGCGACGTCTACGGCTTCGTGCACGAGATCGGCCGTCAGACGCCCACAGAGATCAACCTCATGTGCAACCGCGACCCGATGACGAACGACGAGCCACTCATCTCCCTCAACGCCACCGCCTTTACCGACACCGAAGAGGAGGCCAGAGAGCAGCTGTCGGTCTACGAGTCCTGCCCGGCACGCGCGCACGTGCTCACCACACGGCTCAACGAGGTGACGGACACCGGCACTCTGAGCCGGCTCGGTACCGATCCGCACTACGACGAGACCAAGCGCTATCTGGCCGACAACATGTGGACCCACGCCTCCTTCGACGACCTCTGGCCCAACTTCGAGGCCATGCTGAAGACCTGGCTCCCGGCGCCCTCGCACATGGTGCTGTACAACTGGGGAGGTTACGAGGGCCAGCCCGAACGCCCGCCGATGGCCTACTCGGTGGAGGACGAGCTGTACTACGGGCTGTATGCGGCGTGGACCGATCCGGCCGACGACCGGAAGTACACGGACTGGGTGACCGACCACATGCGAGCCTGGGAGCCGTACGCCAGCGGCATCCAGCTGGCCGACGAGAACCTGCTCAACCGCCCCTACCGCTTCATGGCCGACGAGAACCTCCGGCGCCTCGACGGCCTCCGCGCCACCTGGGACCCCGACGGGCTCTTCGTCTCCTGGCTCGGCCGCCCCGAGCCGGGGACGGACGCCGCGGGGGTGTCGACGGGGTGAGCCCCGGTGACCGCCTGGGCCGAAGACCCATGCTGGAGCAGGGGTATCCCGCGGCCGTCTTCCCGCCCCCGCAGCACGCGAATATAGGGTCGTGCGCATGCCAGGACCGCGATCGGCAGTACGTCTGCGTCAGGCGCTGCGATGGTCGCGCCGGATCGTCGCCTGTGCCGTCAGCCCCTGCGCGCGTGGTCGGAGGTACTCACCTGCGCCCCACTTGATCCAGTTCTTGAACGAGTGGGGAGTATTCGCCCGTCGTCGGCCATGTGGTCCTGTGACCGCGGGGCGGTTGCTTCTGGTCTCGGAGGGGCGGGAAGGGGCTCGGTGATCACCCGACAAAGGCGGTGCGGAGAATGTCGGGTGATCGGGGCCGGTGTCGCCGCACGATGGGGGCATGGATGACACGACCTTGGTATCCCGCTTCCTCCGCGACGGCTTCGTGAAGTTGGAGGGCGCCGTCGCGCCGCGCGTGGCCGCGGACTGCGCGCGGCTGCTGTGGCGAGAGACGGGCTGCGACCCGGACGACCCGTCGACGTGGACGCAGCCCGTGCACTGGGTGGGCGGCATGGCGCAGGGGCCGTTTGCCGCCGCACCCAACTCCCCGTCCCTGCAGCGCGCGTACGACCTGCTCGTCGGCGCGGGACGCTGGGAGCCGCGCTACTCGCTGGGCACGTTCCCGCTGCGCTTCCCGCACGAGGAGGAGCCGGACGATGCGGGCTGGCACATCGAGGGGAGCTATCTGCCGGAGGGCGAGAGCTGGTACTTCACAAATCTGCGCTCCCAGGGCCGGGCGCTGCTGATGCTGTTCCTGTTCAGCGAGGTCGGTGAGGAGGACGCCCCGACCCGGATCCGGGTCGGCTCGCACCTCGACGTGCCGAAGGTGCTGGAGAAGTACGGGGAGGACGGGGCGAGCGGACTGACCCTCGCCCCCGATCTGGTGGCGGCGTCCGACCACCGGCCACTCGCCCTCGCCACCGGGTCCCCGGGCGACGTCTTCCTGTGCCATCCGTTCCTGGTGCACGCGGCGCAACCGCACCATGGGGTGCAGCCGCGCTTCATGGCCCAGCCGCCGCTGATGCCGGCCGCGCCGTACGAACTGGAGCGGGCCGACGGCGCGTACTCACCCGTGGAGATTGCGATCCGCCGGGGCCTGGGACAGGACACCCCCGGTCCGGACGGGGACGGCAGCGACCGCAGCGCCGGGTAGACGTGCTTCACGACCATCGCCGGCAAGGTGGTCGTGAAGAGGGAAGAGGAAGGAGGCCGGGCATGCTGGAGCGGCTGAACCAGGCCATGGAGCACATCGAGTGCCATCTCGACCAGGCCGTCGACGTGGAGGAGCTGGCACGCCTCGCGGCCACCTCGGAGCACCACCTGCGCCGGATGTTCTCCGCGCTCGCGGGCATGCCGCTGTCGGAGTACGTCCGGCGCCGTCGGCTCACCCTCGCGGGCGCCGAAGTACTTGCGGGGCGTGAGACGCTGTTGGAGATCGCGGTGCGCTATGGCTACAGCTCCGGCGAGGCGTTCGCGCGGGCGTTCCGTGCCATGCACGGCATCGGACCGGGCGAGGCCCGGCGTACCGGCGCCGCGCTCAACTCCCAGTCCCGGATGGCCTTCCGCCTCACCATCGAGGGGAGCAGCAGTATGCGATACCGCGTCGTGGACAAGGCGGACTTCACCGTCGTCGGGCTCAAGACCCGGGTACCGCTGGTGCATGCGGGGCCGAACCAGGCGATCATGGACTTTGTCCGTGGGATCGACCCGCGGACCCTGGAGCGCCTGGAGAAGCTGTCGGACCAGGAGCCTCACGGCATCGTCGCGGTCTGCGACGGCATGGACCCCAGCCGCGCCGAGGGCACTGAACTCGACTACCACCACGGCGTGATCACCTCCGCGGCCGCTCTTGAGGGCACGACCACGTTGGCCGTCCCGGCCGGCACCTGGGCGGTCTTCACCACCTCCGGGCCGGCACCGCAGGCCATCCAGGAGCTGTGGCGGGACGTGTTCACCGAGTGGTTCCCGTCGAACCCGTATCGCACCCGCACCGGCCCTGAGATCCTGCGCACCCGCCTGTCGCCGGAGAAGACCGAGGCCGACGCCGAACTGTGGCTCCCGGTCGAGCCCGAGCACGGCTGAACACAGCGGCAAGCCCCCGGGCAGGCGTGTGCGAGCGCTACGGTCGGCCTTTCGCGCCAACCGAAGCGCAGTCGCTACCGGGGGCGGCGCGACTCGGAGGCGTACGGCAGGAAGCCGGTCCAGGCAGCGGAGCCGAAGGTGAGCTGAGGGCCCTGGGGGTTCTTGGAGTCGCGGACGTGGATGGCGGGGCAGGAGGGGCTGGAGGCGACCTCGACGCAGTCGTTGATGTCGCTGCTGCTGCTGTAGCTGCTCTTGAACCAGGCAACCTCGACGCAGTCGTTGCCGTCGCTGCTGTCGCTGAAGCTGCTCTTGAACCACTGCAGCCGAGGGCCGTCCCCAGCGGAGGGCTTGAGGGTCATGTCTCTCCCAGCAGTTGCTCGATGAAGGCCAGGGACTCCCGTGGGCAGAGAGCCTGGGCCCGGATGATGCCATACCGCAGTTCGATGATCCGGAGCTGCTTCAGCTCGGACACCGGGCGGCCGGCGAACACGTTCTCCGCGCGGCCCACCGCCGTACCGTCCCTGAACTTCAGCACCTCGATGACGCCAGCCATTCCGGCGTGGCCTTCGTGATCGGTCGGCATCACCTGGATCTCGACGTTGCGCAACCGCCCGATCTCCAGCAGATGTTCGAGCTGTCGGCGCAACACCATTCTGCCTCCGATGGGGCGGCGCAGCGTCACCTCTTCCTGGACAAAGCTCAGCTCCGGAGCGGGGGATCGTTCGAAGATCGAGTGCCGTGCCATCCGCGCTGCGACCATTCGCTCAACCTCGTCCGCTGAGTAGGCGGGCCGCTGTGTCCCAATCAACGCCCGTGCGTATTCCTCCGTCTGTAACAGGCCATGGAGATTGTGCGTGCGGTATGCCGAGAGCTCGACCGCCTGCGCCTCCAGCTTCGCCAGTTCCCGAACCTTCTTCGGGTACCGCGCCTCCGCCAACATCTTCTTCATCGCGGCGACCTTCCCGCCCGCCCCCAGCACCTGGTCCACCTTCTCCAGGTACTCCGGCCGGGGAATCCGCGCCCCGCGCTCCACCTTGCGGATCAGGTCCTCGCTGTACCCGATCCGCTGCCCGAACTCCGCGACCCGCAGCCCCGCGCCCTCCCGCCAGAGCCTGAGCTGGCCGCCCGCCATCTCCACCACCGGCGCGATCTCGTCGTCCGGATCGACGTCCCAGCCGGGCTCGTCCACCCCGCCGGTCACGTCCGTCGCCACACCGTCCATCCCGCACCCCACCCGCCTTCGACGCGCTGACCGTGTCCAACGCCCGCCCGTACCCACCCGTCACGCGATACAGCCGGGACAAGACCGGACAACGCCGAGACAGTCACTGTACGTATCGGCTGCATCACTGTTCAGCGTAAGCAGGCATCGCCACGCTGAGTGACATGAATCAGCAAATCCGGCAACCTCTCGCCACCTCGGCGCAGTTCAGCGTCCGGCTCTCCTCCACCCGCCGCGGCGCTCGCCTCGCCCGCCTCCTCGCTGCCGAGCAGCTGCGCTCCTGGGGCCTGACCTCGGACGCCGCCCTCCACGTCATCGCCGAGCTGGCCGCCAACGCCGCGCTGCACGGCCGGGTCTCCGGCCGCGATTTCCGCCTGAGGCTGGCGGCGACGCCGAACACCCTCCGTATCGAAGTGACCGACACGCGGGGTGACCGCCTGCCCCCGCCCTTCAACCACCCGCTCACGACCTCGAGTCGGGCCGCGGACTGCTTCTCGTCGAGACGCTCGCCGACCGCTGGGGCATCCGCTCCGGCCCGGTGCCGTGCAAGACGGTGTGGGCGGAGATCGACCTCGTACGCCGGCACACCCAGGTCAGCGAAACGAGTTGATGTTCTCGCTCACCCAGTCGTCGTAAGTGCGCAGCGGGCGGCCGATGATGTCCTGCACGGACGGCCGCTGGTCGAGCGTCCACTGAACAAGTTCGGCGAAGTGGGCGCCGTACTCTTCAAGTGCGTACAGCGTCACGTCGATCGCACCGTCCGGCCAACCACGACGTCGCCAGATCGCCCGGCTCGCGTCCGCCGACAGGTCGACCGTGTCGATGTCGCGGCCGAGAGCGGCGGCGATGCTCCGTATCCGTGAACGTGTACTCAGCGGCAGGCCCACAGCCTCGATGAGCGTCCCGGCGTAATCATCGCTGATCAGAGCCGCGGTCACGACGGCGGCGAGGTCCTCCTCATGAATGAAGGGGTAGTGGCCCTGGTTGAGGAAAGCCTCCCGGACCACCCCGTCGGCGCGGACGGTGTCAGGCCAGTCCGACCCTGTCGCCGGGTAGGTGCCCTCGATGACGGCACCCATCACAGCCGACGGCCGGATGTGCGTCCAGGCGATGCCCGAGTGCTCCACCGCCTTCTCGATCGCCAGCCAGAACCAGGTCTCCGGCGGATTCGCCTCTTCGTACTCCGGCCCGTGGGACGACAACAGAACGACTTTGCTGACGAAGGCCTTTCGCGCCAGAGTGAGGGCGTCCCGGACCGTCGACGGATGGGCACCGGCGAGGAACACGGCCTCGACACCGTCGAAGGCTCGGGCACACTCCAGCGGCCGGGTGATGGACCCTTCTACGACGTCGACCGTGTCAGGCCAGCCACCGCACTGGTCCGACTCGGCCAGCACCCGCACATGCCGGCCCATGGCGAGCAGTTGTCGGGCCAGGCACCGGCCGACGATCCCGGTCGGGCTGTTGCCTTCATCCCTGCGCGGGCTGACGACGGTCAGCAGGCAGACGCCTTCGGTTACCGGCGTCTTCTCATTCTGCTCGAACCTGTACACGGCAAGACCTTTCAACGCGTGAGCGGAGATCTTGCACCTGGCCGGGCACCGGACGGCTTCTGCCGTGCCCCACGCCGCAGGGCCATGGCTGCGGATCGAAGCCAGGAAGCCTACCAGGCGCTTGGCGACAACTTCGTTGACCGGCAGGCCGAATAGTGCGCCGGAGTCGTTGTGACACCGCACCAGCGGGCCGCTGTTCCTCGTCGACCCCCGGGCCAGCCCCCGCGCCGATAGACGCAAGTCAGAGACAGCCAAGGTCCAGTCGCTCACGCGGCGGCGGCCTCCGCGTCGGCAAGGATGCGGCCGATCTCGGCGACGGCGGCGCGACGGGCTACGCGGTCGTCAGAGGTGGCAACGATGTGCTCACACTCGCAAAGTCGACCGGCGCGGGCGGGCCAGCGCGTAACGACGACCCAGGCCCACCAGTGCTCTGTGAAATGACGTCCGGGGAGAAGGCTGTATTCATCACGGGCCTGATCCATGGCGGTGGCCCAGTCGGCATCGAAGCGCGGGAGGGCATCAGGGTCGAGCCGCGCGACGGCAACACGCAGAGCTGCCGGGGTCTTCGCGGGCATGCAGATGAGCGGTTCGCCGGTCGGCTCAGTGGGCTGCGCGGTCATGTCGGGCTCCTGGGAGGGGAAGTGGCTCGGTCAGGCGGCGTCGGCCACAGAGCGGGATGCGGTTGCTGCTCGCCGAGACGCTGAGCGACCGCTGCAGCGTTCCCTCCAGGCCTGTGCCCTGCAAGACCGTATGGCCGAGATCGACGTCGTCGGGCCCGAGTGAACCCGCAATCGGGCTTCGCCGCACCGAAGCGCGGAAACCCGTGCACCGGAGAGCCGGACGCCAGATACGCAGGCCCCAAAGACCAAATAACCAGGGGGAAATGACCCCACCCCACCTCACCGTGGTGACCTCAATCCACCGCGTCACTCGCGTGGGTGATCCTGACCCGGAGCGCTGGATTCCGGTGAGATCTTCGGGACAGGGTCGGCACCGACAACTCCCGCATATGCCACGGCACATGCAACGGCCTCCGGCCGGGACCGGCATCCCGAACGAGGGCCTCACCACCAAGGAAGAGAGACCTTCCCGATGGCTGTCACGCAGCTTTACGCGCCCCCGCGCGCCCAGAAGCCGGTTCATCGCCGATCGTCCCGCGGGGTGATCAAGGTGACCGAGGCACACACGCTGCGCCCGCCTGTACGGCCGCAGGTCGGCGAAGAACCGTGCACGCAAGGCCCTTGAGGCGGCGGCTGCCGATGACTGAGCCGAAGAAGCAGCTCCGCACCATCGACACACCGTTCGTTGCTATCGGCCCGTCTGGTATGGCGATACGCGACCGGCTCAAGTACCTCGCCGACGAGGACGAGAAGGTGTTGCGCCTTCGGCGGCCATGGACACGATGCTGGCCTTGAGCACTGGCGAAAGCCCCTTACCAGCACAAACCGCAACATGACTCGCCATGACGCCGCTTCGGTGGCGATCGGCAGGCGCGCCCTCGGGCACCCGATCCGGCGACGGACGGCACCGCCCCAGCACTACCAGAGTGATGGTGCTGGGCATCGGACCGTCCAGGCCGACCGCGGTGTCCGAGGGCGTGAGGAACCCCGCCACCCCGTCACGGAACGTGCACACGATGCACGTCGCCGGACGGGGGAATTGAGAACGCGGGGAACCAGCGCATCCAGCACCGTTCGGGATACGCGCAGTTCCAGGAAGTGGTCCAAAACTCACTCTTGGCTTGTTCTTTAACCCTTTCGGCGTTCAGGGACTGAACTGGATTCAGAGTTTCAGTGGCCCGAAGGTGCCGTCTCGGAACGTGAAGACGGTCGGCTCGGTGTCGAACTCCTCCCGGAAGTACCCGCTGTAGCCAGGTTCTTCGACGTGGGGTGCGAGCAGGTCCAGGACGGTGTAGAGGTCACCCATCATGTCGTCGAGCCAGAGGTTGCGGCTGAACAGTCCCCATGCGTGGAGCTCACCACCGGGCGTGAAGCCTCGGGACTGGCGTCGTAGTGACACGAAATCGCCTCCTGGCAGGCGACTGTCCGGATCCGGGGAGAGCAGTGGATACGAGTGCTCCTCCGCGTCGAGCTCTGCTGGACGCTCGGGGGCCAGGCCGAG
This sequence comes from Streptomyces sp. NPDC054841, assembly GCF_053611045.1. NCBI lineage: Bacteria > Bacillati > Actinomycetota > Actinomycetes > Kitasatosporales > Streptomycetaceae > Streptomyces > Streptomyces sp. NPDC054841. The sequence continues at coordinate 36,554 of NZ_JBSGZO010000029.1, forward strand.
GTGCCATCGCAGGCCTGCCAGGACCGTGTCGGGCGTGTCGTCCCGGAGGAAGCACGTGAAGACGACTTCGTAGTGGAGGCTCACGGGAGTGCATTCTGCCCGGCGCCACTGACAGACCCAGATCATGGCCTCACAGCCGGGCTTGATCACGTTCGATCAGGGTGCCCGGGCGTCTGACGGTCTTGCCCACGTCGTAGCGGGTGGCGGGCTGCTTGTTCTTCGAGCCGAGCGGGCGACCGGGGCCTGGTCGCGATGGTTTCGGCGCACGGGCCGGGCAGTGCAGGATCGGGCGGAGGTTCCTGAACCCCCGGCGGACGCGGGCAGGTGTGAGTCGGCCGGGCTCGGCCGGCTTCTCCCAGGGGCGGCGGAGGTCAGCGGCCAGCGGCCGGGCGAGGCGGAGCTGGGTGTGGGCCGCGATGACTAGCCAGGTCCACCGGTCCGGCGCCTCCGGGGTGCGGAGCTTCGGGCGGGTCCAGCCCAGCGTCTGTTTGATCATCCGGAAGGTGTGCTCCAGGTCGAATCTGCGCAGGAACGCCTGCCAGCGCAGGTCGATGGCCTCGTCCGCCAGGCCGGTTGCCGACGACCACAGCCAGACGGGGAGGGGATCGTGGCCGCCGGGCAGGCGGTCGACCTCCAGGCGGATCAACGTCCCTTCGATAACGGGGAGTTCGCCGGTGTGGTCGATCCACGCGGAGCGGGTGGTCAGCCGAGGATGGATGCGGTCCCAGGCCATCGCGCGAGCGGTGCCGTAACGGTCGGTGACCTGCACGGTCTCGGCATCAGGCGCGCCCCAGGTGTCAGGCTTGGCAAAGCGGAACTCCTTGCCGTGCTTCGGCGGGCGCCCGCCCTTCGGCGGCGAGATCCAGGGGACTGGGACGGGCTTGCGCATCACTCGGTCCGTGCGCAGCCGCCCCAACACCTCCACTGGCAGTTCTTCCAGCAGATAGGCCATGCGCGGAGCGTCGTAGCCGGCGTCGAATACGACCAGGATGTCGCGGTCACCCGCCTGCCAACGGCGCATGTCGATGAGGTCCTCAACCACCCGGCGGACCTGGGCAGCGGTGACCTCGGCGACGTCGTCCGCCGGCCCCAGCCGCAGCGCGTCCAGGATCTGGCACCACGAGGTCCGGCCCGGCTCCAGCGCGGCGACGAACGAGTAGGGCCAGCCGGGCACGAACTGGTCCGAGGACCGGCCGCTGCGGCCGTAGACGTGGCAGAACAAGTGGTCCCGGCTAGTCGGTGCGGCCGGCCGGAGCCAGTGGGTGACGTCCACCGCCAGGACCAGGCGGCCGTCGGCGGCCTCGGGCTGCGGCAGCCCGGCCAGCACCCGCCGTAGCCGCGGCACATCCACGTCCCCGCTGTTCAGCGCGTCGTACATCGCACCGTGCCCGCGCCGGTGCTCGGCCGTCAGCGTGAGGTCCACCGGGGTGGTCACCGGCCCATCCGCGCACAGCAACGCGTCGGTCAGCTCGAACAGCGTGTCCCCGCGCACGGGCAGGCAGTCGAAGAAGTCGTCCCGGAAGTGTGACGCCGCCGCGAACGCTTCCCGCCGGACATCGTGATGCAGCAGACTCATTCCCCCACGGCCTTCGCGCTGGTCAAGTGCCTCTTTGTCGGAGCACAGGATCAGACGGAGGCCGTGTTCACGTCCCCGGAATCCCCGTACGAGCGATCACGTTCGGGGCATTGTTCGAGGTCAGACCATAAAGAACAAGCTTGGACACTGTTTAGAAACGGTAATGCCCCTTGAGAGTGGCGACTTGGCACGCAGGGCCGGACCAGGTACGAGACCGCCTACGCCGCCGGTCGACCCCCGTAAGATCGTCATGTTCCTGACCATCACCGTCATTTGTTCGGGGGAATCAGCAGACGTGCTCAGGTGGAAGAACGTCGCGGCCGTGGTGGCCGCGAGCGCGGTCATCGCGGGATGCGGGTCCGGCAGCGGGGAGAGCGGCGGGGGCGGCAAGAAGGCGGACGGTGGGCCCGGTGCCCTCGGCGAGGCCGCCAAGCCGTCGGCGGAGAAGGCGGAGAAGCTCGGCGCGGACCCGGGCATCCGCTACACGAAGGTCGTCCTGCCGACGATGGAGGGTCTCGTGTGCGACGAGGGCGACGGAAGCTTCCGCTTCGGCAGCGACCTGGACATGCGCGTGTCCGCCGACGACGACATGAAGGAGATCGAGGAGGCCGACGACAGCGCGGACAAAATCTCGTGCTTCGGCAGCCCGCGCATCGTCCTCCGTATGGGCACGAGGTCGGCGGCGGCTCCCGACTTCACCGCCAGGACGAAGCTGTACGAGAAGATCTCCGACCCCGCGGCGGCCCTGGACAAGGTCTTCACCGACTCCCTGCGTCTCAGCGAGAGCTACGGGCGCAACCTCGTCGGCGAGCCCTACACCTCCACCAGCCGTACCGTGGCGGTCAAGTGCCGGAAGAACGTCGCCGACACCTTCCCCATGACCACGTGCTTCTGGGCCAACTACGGCGCGATCGGCGAGCTCGACTTCTTCCCCGCCGGGGGCCAGGCGCACGTACCGGTCGAGTCGGCGGCCGTCCTGACGAAGGACTTCGTCAGGACGGCCCTGAAGGGCACCGGCGGCTCCTGACTTCGGGCCAGGTCCTGCGCCGGCATCAGCCTCGCAGCACCGCAATTGACTCCGCCAGCGCCGACGGCACGTCCGGCACGAGGGCGTGGGCGCCGTCCCGCACCACATGACGCCCGCCCACCACCGTGTGCCGTACGTCCGCCGCTGTCGCCGCGAACACCGCCGTCTCCGCCCCCAGCCTCGGTACCGGCCCCGCCGTCCGGACCGAGTCCAGCGCGACGGTGGTGAAGTCGGCGAGCGCGCCCGCCTCCAGGCGGCCCGCGTCGTCCCAGCCCAGCGCCGCGTGGCCGTCCGCCGACGCGGCGCGCAGCAGGGCCGCCGCCGTCCAGTGGCCGCGGGTCCGCGAGCGCAGGCGTTCGTTGAGCTCCATCGCGCGCGCCTCCTCCAGGAGGTCGATCACCGCGTGGCTGTCGCTGCCCAGGGAGAGCGGGGAGCCCGCGCCCTGGAGCGCGACCGCGGGCCCGATGCCGTCGGCCAGGTCCCGCTCGGTCGTCGGGCACATGCACGTACCGGTCCCGCTCCCGCCGATCAGGGCGATGTCCTCGTCCGTCAGGTGGGTGTTGTGAACGCCCGTGGTACGCGGGCCGAGCACGCCGTGGTCCGCCAGCAGCCGCGTAGGGGTGCAGCCGTGCGCCGCGAGGCAGGCGTCGTTCTCCGCCGTCTGCTCGGAGAGATGGACATGGAGGGGGGCGTTCCGGGAGGACGCCCACGAGGCCACCGCCGCCAGCTGCGCCGCCGGGACGGCCCGTACGGAGTGGATCGCCGCGCCGATGCGCACCCCGTCCCGCACCTTGAGCAGCGACACGCGCTCCGCCCACGCTTCCGCCGTGCCGTCCGAGAAGCGGAGCTGGTGCGGGTTCGGGGGCTCCCCGCTGTGCTTGTTCTTGATGGCTGACGACAGGTACGCCGTGTCGAGCAGCGTGATCCGGATCCCCGCATCCTCCGCCGCCGCGATCAGCGCCTCACCCATCGCGTTCGGGTCGGCGTAGCGGCCACCGCCCGGCGCGTGGTGCACGTAGTGGAACTCGCCCACCGCCGTGATCCCGGCCAGCGCCATCTCCGCGTACACGGCGCGCGCCAGCGCGTGGTACGACTCCGGCGTCAGCCGCGACGCGACCTGGTACATGAACTCGCGCCAGGTCCAGAAGGTCCCCGAGCCGACCTGGACGAGCCCGCGCAGGGCCCGGTGGAAGGCGTGCGAGTGGGCGTTCGCGAGGCCGGGGAGGGTGAGGCCGCGCAGCACTTCGGCACCCGGCTCCGGGGTCTCCACCCCGGTCCGGACCGCCGCGATCCGGCCGTCGCGCACGTCGAGCGCCACGCCCGGCTCGACATGCGTGCCGAGCCAGGCGTGTTCCAGCCAGTACGTCGTCACCTGCACGCGAGACCCTCCAGTACGTCGGCGAGCGCGAGAACCCCGGCGACGCAGTCGTCCTCGCCCGCGTACTCGGCCGGGGAGTGCGAGACGCCTGTCGGGTTCCGTACGAACAGCATGGCGGTCGGGATGGACCCGGACAGGATTCCCGCGTCGTGTCCCGCGCCCGTGCCGAGCAGCGGGGCCCGCCCGCCGAGCAGGGCGCCGATCTCGTCCCGCAGGGCGTGGCCGAACTCGACGACCGGCGTGAACGACTCCCGTACGACCTTCAGGTCGACGCCGTCGCGCTGGGCGCGGTCCTTCGCGGCCTGCTCGATCGCGGCGACGACCGTGTCGAGGGCGGCCTGGTCGGCGGCGCGCGAGTCGAGCCAGCCGCGGACGAGGGACGGGATGGCGTTGACGCCGTTCGGCTCGACGGAGATCTTCCCGAACGTGGCGACGGCCCCGGCGAGTTCCGCCTCGCGGCGGGCGGCGAGGACGGTCTCCGCGTACGTCAGCATCGGGTCGCGGCGGTCGACGAGGCGGGTGGTGCCTGCGTGGTTGGCCTCGCCGCGGAAGTCGAACCGCCAGCGGCCGTGCGGCCAGATGGCACTCGCGATGCCGACGGCGTCCCCTGTCAGGTCCAGGGCCCGGCCCTGCTCGACGTGCAGCTCGACGAACGCGCCGATACGGGCCAGACGCTCGGGGTCCGGGCCGATGGTCTCGGGGTCGTACCCGGCGGCCTCCATGGCCTGCGGGAGGCTGACGCCCTCGGCGTCCCGGAGCTCGTACGCCTTCTCCTTGGTCAGCTGTCCGGCGGTGAGCCGGGAGCCGACGCAGGCGAGGCCGAAGCGGGCGCCCTCCTCGTCACCGAAGTTGGTGATCGCGAGGGGGCGCGTGAACTGCACGCCGCGGGAGCGCAGTTCGTCGAGCGCGGCGAACGCGGACACGACCCCGAGAGGGCCGTCGAAGGCCCCGCCGTCGGGCACTGAGTCGAGGTGCGAGCCGGTGACGACCGCGTCGCCGGCCTCCGGGTCGCCGAGCCAGGCCCACTGGTTGCCGTTGCGGTCGACCTCGTAGTTCAGCCGGCGGGCCTCGGCCTGCATCCGGAACCAGAGCCGGCAGTCGGCGTCGGCGCCGGTCCAGGCGTAGCGGCGGTAGC